>JBIKRP010000092.1:0-7040 GCA_044349145.1 Flavobacterium sp. | reverse complement strand
TAATAATAAGAATGTGAAAAGAGAATCTTAGACATGTTCTTTTTGAATAGCGATGTTAAATCTGTGCTGAACTTCATCGAGTTTCTCGTTCAAAGATAAGATAACTTTTTTTTGAAAATTGGAAGGATGGTGTTTAGAAATATTCTTGGTCGATTTTAGCGCGATTCGAAAATCTTCTTCTGATAAATAATCGAATTTAGCTTTCCACTTTCGTAGGGTGATGCTTCTGAAAAAATAGTCAATGCCGTCTCCGAGTTTGTTATTAAGTAGATATTCAATGTTTTTATTAACGAAGTTTCTTTCGATTTTCGGAGTGTTATCCAAGCTCGGATTGAATTTATCAAAGTAGCCCTTTACCCAAGAATTACTTTCGTAAAAGCGTTCAAAGTGGAATTTTCCCTGCAACGGAATTAACGTCTTAAGTTCTGTTGCCGTAAAGCGATTTTGTTCTACGATTTCCAGTTGCTCAGAAGAAATGAAATAGTTAGGGCAAAAGTACTTGCGCGAATTGAGCAAAAAGATTTTCTTGTAAAGTATCAATATAGTTCTGCAAATCCACAATCGATCGGGAGCCGTAATTACAAAAAAATCGACATCACTATTCGAGTCGTAGTAGCCCTTTGACAGCGAGCCAGAAACGCCCACTGCTGCCACAAAAGGGAATTTCGAAATAAAGCTTGCTTTGGATTCCGCTCTAGTCATGACTTTACTCGCCAACACATTGCCTTTCATTCTTTTCGGAACACTTTCTAGATCATTCCCGTAGACATAAAATCCATCCACTTTCGTCAGGATTTTTTGTTCTAACAAAGATTTGAGCTCTTCAATAGTGTCTTCCAAATCACGATGATTCGTATAACTATGAATTTCTTCCAGTTTTAACGGATATCGAAAAATAGAGAAATACAATATGGTCTTCAGTGAATCCAAAGTTTGTTTGTTTTTTGAGAATCTAAAATTAGTAATAGTTTTCCAAACTTAGTTACATAGATTTCAGTTGTTCTCATTTGGTCTGCTTAGAGCTTTCAAACACCTTTAAATTTACAAAACTAGCGGGTCATGATAATCATATTTTGGTATCAAGTGTAACAATAAATGAAAGATTTGGTCTATTAGTGTTCAAAATCAAAATTCTATGCGACTATCTGGGGCTTTTATTTTAGCTTGTTTCATTGGAATTTTTCAAGTTGCGAAAGCTCAAGAGAAGCCATTAATCCCGAAAAGAATTTATACTACTAAAGTTATTGCAGACGCTGATTCGCCTGTCATTGATGGAATTATCGACGAAGGAAGCTGGGATTTAGTTGAATGGTCTAGTGACTTTGTAGAGCGAGAACCAGACGAAAACACAGCACCAACAGAGCAAACTAAATTTAAAATAGTCTACGATAAAAAATTTCTGCACATCGCTTTCCGCTGCTTTGATCATGATCCCAGTAAAATTGTAAAAAGAATGTCTCGTCGGGACGGGTTTGAAGGAGATTGGGTCGAAATCAATATCGATAGTTACCACGATAAACGTTCTGGATTTTCTTTTACGTCCTCTGTTTCTGGAGTTAAAGGAGATGAATTTATCTCCAATAATGGCAACAATTGGGACGGAAGCTGGAATCCGATTTGGTATCTTAAAACCAATATTGATGAAGAAGGTTGGACAGCGGAAGTCAAAATTCCTTTTAGTCAGTTAAAATTTGGAAATGACAAGGAACAGATCTGGGGAATTCAAGTGCAAAGGCGATTTTTTAGAGCAGAAGAAAGATCGACTTGGCAGCGTATTCCCTTAGATTCCCCAGGTTGGGTTAGTGAATTTGGAGAATTACATGGATTAAAAGAAATCGAAGCGCAAAAGCAAATAGAGATCCAACCTTATTCGGCGTCGCAACTCAATACTTATCCAGAAGAAAAAGGAAATCCTTTTCGCGATGGGAATGATACAAAACTAAGCGCAGGATTGGATGCGAAGATTGGAATCACCAATGATCTAACTTTAGACTTAACTATTAATCCTGATTTTGGGCAAGTGGATGCCGATCCCGCGGCAATTGCTCTTGATGGATTTCAAATCTTTTTTGAAGAACGCCGCCCTTTTTTCGTGGAGAATAAGAATATTTTTGATTTCCGATTTGCTGATAATCCAGATAACTTATTTTACTCCAGAAGAATTGGAAGAAATCCACAAGGTCGAGTTTCGCTGGCGGAAAATGAAAATTTCGATCTGCCAAAATACTCTACCATTCTTGGCGCAGCAAAATTTAGTGGAAAAACAAAAAATGGATGGTCAATTGGTGTTTTAGAGAGCGTCACCGACAATGAATATGCAGAAATTGATAACAATGGAAGTCGACGAGAGCAAATCGTTGAGCCTTTGACGAATTATTTTGTTGGACGGGCTCAGAAAGACTTCAATAATCGCAATAGTTTTATTGGTGGAATCTTTACGGCAACCAACCGGAATTTGAAAGGAGACGATTTGAATTATCTAAGAAAATCAGCCTATACTGCTGGAATAGATTTTCAACACAATTGGAAAAACAGGAAGTATTATCTAATTGGCAATGTGGTTTCCAGCCACGTTTTGGGGAGTCGCGAGGCAATCAGACGTACTCAAAATAGCTTAACGCATTTGTTTCAGCGTGTCGACGCTAGCCATGTTAAAGTTGATACAATGAGAACTTCCTTAACAGGAACAGGCGGTCGGATAGAAATGGGAAAATCAAGCGTTGGGCCCTGGCGCTACAATACAACGGTGATTTGGCGTTCGCCGCAGTTAGAACTAAATGATGTTGGGTTCTTGCGTCAAGCAGATGAGGTGCGACAATATGCTTCTCTTTCACACCAAACTTTAAAACCGTTTGGGCAATTTCGAAGAATTAATACGCGATTTGAGCAGTTTTCGAGTTTTGACTTTGAAGGAAATTACAATCGAATGCAATATTCTCTAAATTCGAACGCCAATTTGAAAAGTAATTGGAATGTCAATGCTCAAATTGTTTACAAGCCTAGGATATATACGAACACAATTTTGCAAGGCGGCCCACGTTTTCGCTACTCTGAAGAAGTTTTTAAGTACCTTAACTTTGGGTCCGACGGGCGTAAAAAATTTAGCTTCTTTGGAGGAATTTATCACTCGCAAGGAAAAAATGATTCGTTCTCGTATCTGGAATATGACGGAGGGATGGCCTATCAACCGATTAATGCACTTACGATTTCTTTGAATCCTAACTTTGTCATCAATAAAAGCAGAACGCAATACGTCACAGAAACTAGTTTTAATGGCGATTCGAGATATATTACTGCCGAACTGTCCCAACATACACTCAATGCGACTATTCGTTTAGACTATAGTATCAATCCAAATTTGACGATTCAGTATTACGGGCAACCATTTATATCACGAGGAATTTACAAGTCATTCAATAAAGTGACAAACCCAGTTGCGGATTATTACGGTGATAGAATTTCGTTGTTTCAAATAAATCAAATTAGCTTTACAGAAGGTGACAACACCTATAGCGTAGATGAGGACAGTGATGGAACATCAGATTATAGTTTTCAAAATCCGGACTTTTCACAAGTGGCTTTCAATTCAAACCTAGTAGTTCGTTGGGAGTACATTCCAGGATCAGAAATCTTCTTGGTGTGGTCGCAAGGAATTTTTGGGAATGCCAATACGCGAGATGACTTGTTTTCAGGAATTAATGATCAGATATTTCAAAGAAAACCTGAAAACATATTTCTTATTAAGGCAACTTATCGATTTGTATTATAGAGATTAGTGCGCTTCCAACCAATTCTTCCCAACTCCAATTTCTACTTCTAGGGGAACATCAAGTTTAAATGCATTTTCCATTTCGTGTTTGATCATCGGCTGAATTTTTTCGAGTTCAGCATGATGAACATCAAACACCAATTCGTCATGAACTTGCAGCAACATCTTTGATTTCCAGTTTTCTGAGGTCAATTTTTTGTGAATATTAATCATCGCAATTTTGATAATATCGGCGGCACTTCCTTGAATTGGAGCATTCACGGCATTTCGTTCTGCGCCACTTTTTACCATCATGTTGGCGGAATTGATATCCTTAAGATAACGTCTTCTTCCCAAAACCGTTTGTACGTATCCGTGTTCCCTAGCGAAATCAACTTGGCTCGACATATAGGATTTTAGTTTTGGGTAGGTTGCATAATAGGCATCAATCAATTCTGCGCTTTCTTTGCGAGACAAAGAAGTTTGATTGCTTAAACCAAATGCCGAAACACCATAGATGATTCCAAAATTGACAGTTTTGGCATTGCTTCTTTGCTCCTTTGTAACTCCTTCTAATGGTACATTAAACACTTTCGCGGCCGTGCTTCTATGAATGTCTTCTTTATTTTGGAATGCCTTAATCATGTTCTCTTCGCCTGATAATGCTGCAATAATTCTCAATTCAATTTGAGAATAATCGGCAGAAAGCAACGAATAATTTTCATCACGCGCTATAAATGCTTTTCGAATCAATCGCCCTCGCTCTGTTCGAATCGGAATGTTCTGCAAATTCGGATTGTTAGAACTCAATCTTCCAGTTGCTGCAACGGTTTGCATGTAGTCGGTATGTACTCTTCCGGTTTTTTTATCAACTTGATTGGGCAAAGCATCGATGTAAGTGCTTTGAAGCTTTACCATTTGTCGCCATTCAAGAATGTCTTTAACGATTTGGTGTTCGTCCGCTAAATAGCTCAAGACTTCTTCGCCAGTCGCATATTGACCTGTTTTGGTTTTCTTCTGTTTTGCACCGCCGATTTTAAGTTTATCAAATAAAATGTCCCCCAGTTGTTTTGGAGAGGCAAGATTGAATTTTTCTCCCGCCGTTTCGTAGATTTTTTGCTCGAATAAGTCGATGTCTTTTTGCATGTCAATTGACATCGATTTTAGAAAGTTCGCATCGAGGTTTATGCCTTCCATTTCCATTGAAGCTAAGACTGGAATCAGCGGAATTTCTATTTCATCGAACAATTTTTTAGTTTCAGCTTTGTCTAAAATCGGGCTAAAAATTTCCTTGAGCTGTAATGTAATATCAGCATCTTCAGCAGCATATTCCTTAATTTCTTCTATGGCAACATCGCGCATTGACTGCTGGTTTTTACCTTTTTTTCCAATAAGATCTTCGATTGATTTTGGTGAATATTTCAAATACGTTTCAGACAGCACATCCATATTATGTCGCATATCTGGATTGATGAGGTAATGTGCAATCATGGTGTCGAACAATTTCCCTTTGATATTTATGCCATATTTCGCTAGTATTTTCAAATCATATTTGATGTTCTGCCCGATTTTTTCAATGGCTTCATTTTCAAAAAACGGTTTGAATTTGTCGATGATAATTTGTGCTTCCTCCCGATTTTCAGGAAAAGGAATATAGAATGCCTTCCCTTTTTCATAAGAGAAAGACATTCCCACTAATTCGGCGTGAAGTGTATCTATGCCTGTGGTTTCGGTATCAAAGCAGACAGATGTTTGACGCATCAAATTTTGTAGAAGTAGCTTAATCGACATCTCGCCTTGTGCAATTTGATAAAAGTGTTCGGTATTTTCTAGTGTTGCATAAAAGGAATTCTGTTTTGCTTCGGTGTCTTCTACATCGGAGAATCCAAATAAGTCGAATTGTTCTTCATTGGTTTTTTTTGCGGGTGTTTTCTTGACGATTTGTTCAGAATGATTTCCGTTTCCGTTGGTTTCGATTTCGTCGTATTCTTTTCCGGTACCAAAAAATTTGTCAAACTGCGCTTTCATTTGACGGAATTCCAGTTCATTGAATAATGCATCTGTTTTTTCTACATCAGGTTTTGAAAGTTCATAATCTGAAGCATCAAAAGTGACCGGACAATCAAGCAATATTGTCGCTAATTTCTTGGAAAGAATCCCTTTTTCTTTATTGGCTTCAATCTTTTCCTTCATTGCGCCTTTTAGCTTATCGGTATTGGCCAGAAGATTTTCCATCGAGCCGAATTCTTTCAATAGTTTTTTTGCAGTCACTTCTCCAACACCAGGTAAACCTGGAATGTTATCTGCGGTGTCTCCCATCATGCCTAGGAAATCAATCACTTGCTCAGGTCGTTCAATTTCGAATTTGGCAAGTACTTCTGGAACTCCCCATATTTCGATATCATTTCCCATTCGCGCCGGTTTGTACATAAAGATATTTTCAGAAACCAATTGCGCAAAATCTTTATCTGGAGTGACCATAAAAACTTTATAGTTTTCTTTTTCCGCTTGTTTGGCTAAAGTTCCAATTAGGTCATCTGCTTCAAATCCGGCCACTTCAATAATTGGAATGTGCATCGCTTTTAATAATTCTTGAATAAATGGTACGGCAATTTTTATAGCCTCTGGAGTTTCATCGCGATGCGCTTTATATTCTTGATACATCTCATAGCGGTAATCGCTGCCGCCTTTGTCGAATGCAACGGCCAAATGATCGGGTTTTTCTCTCTTAATCACATCCATTAAAGCGTTCATAAATCCCATTATGGCAGAAGTATCCATTCCTTTTGAGTTGATACGTGGGTTTTTTATAAAAGCAAAGTAACCGCGAAAAATAAGGGCGTATGCATCGAGAAGGTAAAGACGTTTTTGTGCTGACATGTTGAATTATTTAAGAATCAATTTATCGGTAAAAATAAGTATTCCAATGTTATGGTATTGCCCTTGCGTTAAATTTAAACTAATAAAATTTCTAGCATTTGTTTAATTTGTTATTTTGTCAAAAATTACTGCATGTTATTTAGATTTCTGTTCGTAGCCTTTGTATTTCTTATTATTGAATTCTACTCATACCAAGCGATTAGGACGTTGATTCGGACTAAATGGATTGTAAACGCTTATTTAGTCATTAGCCTTTTCCTTTTCTTATTTATTATTTATTCTTTTGCCCAATTCGATCGTTCGGTAGGGCAAACAAAGCGGACGCTGCTTACAATGGGGTTGATGCTTTTGGTGTATATTCCAAAAATAGTAATGACTTTAGTGCTTTTTGGAGAGGATATTTATAGGATTA
>JBIKRP010000091.1:0-7181 GCA_044349145.1 Flavobacterium sp. | reverse complement strand
AGCCACGCCGACAGGTTGACCATTGTTGTTTCTAGGCGCTGTTGCTACCGAAGCCATACTAGTACCGTGCCCGCACAAATCGTTCGGTCCGTCGGTCGTTGTACTCCAAGGCCAAATCGAATCGATGTACACACCAAATTTTTGAACCGTACGACCAGAAGAATCACCTGTATTAAAGCTACTTCCTAATAGCGTTTGATTGGGCGAAATCCCCGTATCAATAATACCAATCGTAATGTTGCGTCCGGTGCTTAATGTCCATGCACTCGGAATATTATGCTGGTAAAACGCCCAAGGCACTTTTGCATTTGGCGTTACCGTAGTATAATCTGAAACATTTAAAACCTGCGATTCATAGCCGCAACCCGATGAACTTGAACTACTAGCAGCAGCGCGCATTTGCCCATTTTTTATCGAAACATAGCGATAATCTGCTGGCTCTATATATCGAATATACTTGCTTCTTTTTAAAGCAATAATCGTTTCTTGCTTGGTGATGATAACATTGATCAAGTTTAAATCAGCGTCGGCAGAAACCAGAACTTTTTCTAATGGCTGATCTTCATAAGTCAAAATGATTTTCAACAATTCTTCTTGAATCAATTGGTTTTTTGGACTTTTAGAACGATCGAAATCCTTCGCCGAAGTCCCAAAACCAATCGTCATCAAATTGTTCCCATGCTTAGCAGCACTCCAAATCATCTGATTCGAGGCTTCCTTCCAATCAAAATTTCCACGAGCCGCAATGGCATCGTCAATGACTTTATTAACTTGTGAAGTCGTCATTGGCTCCTTTTGCGCAGTGTCAATAACGATTGGAGTGACTTCATTTTCTTCTTGATTACAAGCGCTAAAAATGGTGATAAATAACAAAGAAAAGAGTAATACTTTATTTCTCATAAAATTGATTTTAAGTGATTTAAAGACGAAGTTAATAAATCAATTGATTCAATAATCAAATGTTAATAAAAATATAAAAAAAGTAAAATGGCCTTTGAAAAAGAAGTGCAATGAAAGGTAATATTTGCTTTTCTACAATTCATATTTTGTAGTATCTTTGCGCTCCTATGCTGAAAACGGTTAACATCCTCAATAAAAGAGCGCGCTTCGATTATGAAATTCTCGAAACGTATACGGCTGGAATTGTTTTGAGTGGAACAGAAATCAAATCCATTCGATTGGGGAAAGCCAATATCACGGAGAGTTTTTGTGAATTTAATGAGAGCATGGAACTGTTCGCCATCAACACTTACATCGAAGAATACGCTTTCGGAAACCAATTCAATCACAAAGCCAGAAGCGAGCGAAAATTACTGCTGAATAAAAGGGAATTGAAAAGTCTGCATAAAAATGTGCAAACCAAAGGACTCACCATCATTCCACTAAAATTGCACACCAACGAAAAAGGATTGGCAAAACTTGACATCGGTTTGTGTCGCGGAAAGAAAACCTACGACAAGCGCGAATCGTTAAAAGAACAAGACACCAAACGCGATTTAGATCGAATCAAAAAAAGTTTCTAATTGGAGTTATTATGACTAAATTTGTCATAACTCAATCCACTTTTATCCTTGCACACTTTACTCAAAAAAGCACGAGAAACCAAAGGCTTAAAAACCAGAGAAGTCGCAAATCTATTGAAGATAGACCAAGCGCTCATTAGCAAATTCGAAAACGGTCAACGCACTCCCACCAGAAAACAAGTGGAACAGTTAGCGCAATTGCTCGAAATTGATTTGGAAGTATTGCTCGTCGCTTGGCTCAAAGAAAAAATAAAACAAGTCATTGCTGAAGAATCTCAAGGTTTAAAGGCTCTTCAAGAGGTTGAAAAAGAACTAAATCCAATAAAGGAAAAAAACAAACAAGTTGATTTACTCTTTGAAGAAATGGAAGCCCTTAAAGCGAAAATGGAAGCGTTTAGAAACTCCCAATCGAATTAATTCTTATTCTCCAACAAAGGCACAAAACGAAATTCCCCGAACTCATGCTTTTCAAATTGCGTTTCGTTCTTGCGAATCAAAAGTGTCATGATTTGATGTTCCTCGCCCAACGGAATAACTAGTCGACCGCCGATTTTTAACTGTGCCATCAAAGGTTGTGGAATAATCGGCGCGCCCGCGGTTACAATAATACTATCAAAAGGCGCATGATTCGGAAGTCCTTTATAACCATCACCAAAAGACAAATGTTTGGGACGAATTCCTAATTTTGGCAGCAACGCAGAAGTTTGTTTAAACAGCTCCGTTTGCCTTTCAATGCTATACACTTTCGCGCCCATCAAAAACAAAACCGCCGTTTGATAACCTGACCCTGTTCCTATTTCTAATACTTTGTGGTCTTTCTTTACTTCCAACAATTGACTTTGAAAAGCAACCGTGTAAGGCTGAGAAATAGTTTGCCCCGCGCCTATCGGAAACGCTTTGTCTTGGTAAGCAAAATCTTCAAAACTTGAATTCAAAAACAAATGCCGTGGAATTTTCTTAATAGCTTCCAGAACATTCTTGTCAGTAATTCCTTTTTCCTTGAGCAATGCGGCTAATTGGTTGCGAAGTCCTTGATGTTTGGCTGTGTCTTTCAATGTTGGGGTTTAATTTTGACGTCAAAAATAAGAAAGTAATTGTAATTTTTAGGAGCAATTTCCCGCTATTCGCTATATCTTTTTTTTCGTGCCTCAAAAAAAGGATACCGCTGCTATCGGGGCTAAAATATTGCATCAATATCCCATACTAATCCTAATTAATTTCTATTTTTGTTCAAAATTTATTTTATGCTAAAAGTCGGTATTTTAGGCGCAGGCCATCTCGGAAAAATACATCTCAAATTATTACAACAATCTTCCAAATACGAACTCGTTGGTTTCTATGACGAAAATCTCGAAAACGGAAAAAAAATCGCAGAAGAATTCGGATACAAACAATTCAATACCATTGCAACGCTTATTCATGCAGTTGATGTTATCGATATTGTGACGCCTACTTTGTCACATTACAAATGTGCGAAAGTAGCCATCAAATCCGGAAAACATGTTTTTATAGAAAAACCTATTTCCAACACCGTAGCCGAAGCCGAAGAAATAATCGCCTTAGCCAAAGAATACAACGTCAAAGGACAAGTGGGTCACGTAGAACGATTCAATCCTGCGTTCATCGCCACCAAACACATGATTGATAATCCGATGTTTATTGAATGCCATCGTTTAGCGGAATTCAACCCGCGTGGTACAGATGTTCCCGTTGTTTTAGATTTGATGATTCACGACATTGATGCGATCTTGAGCGTGGTTCATTCCAAAGTAAAAAGAATCAACGCGAGTGGCGTTTCAGTAATCTCCGATACGCCAGATATTGCCAATGCTCGAATTGAATTCGAAAATGGCTGTGTTGCCAACCTAACTTCCAGCAGAATTTCGATGAAGAACATGCGTAAATCGCGCTTCTTCCAAAAAGACGCTTATATTTCGGTAGATTTCTTAGATAAGATTTGCGAAGTCGTAAAAATGAAAGATGCGCCGGAAACACCAGGCGATTTCGATATGATTCTACAAAATGCCGAAGGTGTCAAAAAACAAATTTACTTTGCCAATCCAGAAGTGGCTCCGAACAACGCCATTTTAGACGAGTTGGAAACATTTGCCGATGCCATCAACAACAATACAGCGCCAATCGTAACCCTCGAACAAGGAACGGAAGCACTTCGAGTGGCGTATCAAATCATAGATTGTTTCAAATAATACTACATAAATAATGAAAAACATAGCTGTAATCGGAGCTGGAACGATGGGAAATGGAATTGCCCACACCTTTGCTCAAAGCGGATTTACCGTAAAATTAATCGACGTTTCTGAAAAATCTTTAGACAAAGGCATGGCGACCATCGCTGCCAATTTGGATCGAATGGTTACCAAAGGAACCATCACGGAAGCTGATAAATTAAAAACAATCGGCAATATTATCACTTATACGGATATCAAAGATGGTGTTGTTGGCGTTGACCTAGTCGTTGAAGCGGCTACTGAAAACATCGACCTTAAGCTGAACATCTTCAAACAATTGAATGAAGCTTGTTCACATCAAACAATTCTTGCGACAAACACTTCTTCTATTTCAATCACGCAAATTGGCGCTGTAGTTACTCATCCAGAACGCGTCATTGGGATGCACTTTATGAATCCGGTGCCAATTATGAAATTGGTTGAAATCATCCGCGGATACAACACTTCTGATGAAGTCACCAAAATCATCATGGATTTATCGGTGACCTTAGGAAAAGTTCCGGTTGAAGTTAATGATTATCCAGGCTTTGTTGCCAATAGAATCCTAATGCCGATGATCAATGAATCAATAGAAACATTATACAACGGCGTCGCTGGCGTTTATGAAATTGACACGGTAATGAAATTAGGAATGGCGCATCCCATGGGACCACTGCAATTAGCTGATTTTATTGGATTAGATGTATGTTTGGCGATTCTACACGTCATGCATGACGGCTTCAAAAATCCAAAGTACGCTCCTTGCCCACTCTTAGTAAATATGGTTCGCGCCGGAAAATTAGGCGCAAAATCGGGAGAAGGTTTTTACGATTATGCCGAAAGTAAAAAAGCAGAAAAAGTCGCTAAAATGTTTTTGAAAAACTAAAAAGATTAATGGCTAGTATTTTTCCCTTTGAAGCGGTTCGACCTACTCGAGACAAAGTTTGTTTGGTGACCTGCCGTTCCTATGAAGAATATGTCCATGCGGAACTGGCGGCTCAATTAGACTTCAATCCATTGTCTTTTTTACATGTTTTAAAACCTGCTTTTGTCAATCAGCAAACCATTGCTTATGAAAAAAGATATAAGCAAGTTCAGCAGAAATATCAGGAATTTAAAGATGAAGTAATCCTTGTAAAGGACAGCAAACCATCAATATATATTCATAAAATAATTACCAAAACAGAGTCATTTACAGGTATTATTGTCGGAACTTCCATTGAAGAATATCGCAACGATATCATTAAAAAACATGAAGACACTATTGCATTCCGTGTTCGATTATTAAAGGAATATATGAAATATTCCGGCTTCAATACCGAACCAGTCCTCATGACTTATCCCGATAACAAGACAATCGAAAACTGGATATTCAATTGTACCCAAAAGCAAGCAGATTTTGAGTTTTCGACTACAAAAAAGGAGATTCATTACCTCTGGAAAATCGACGATGCCTTAGAGATTAATTGGTTGCAAAATATCTTCAAGAAAACAAACCATCTTTATATTGCTGACGGACACCATCGCTGTGAAGCTTCAGCATTGCTTTCAGAAGAAAATGAGGATGCTGAGAATACTTCCAGAAGCCATATGCTGAGTTACTTAATTTCGGAAAACAACGTCAAGATTTACGAATACAATCGCGTAATCAAAGACCTTAACGGACTATCAAAAACGGAATTCTTAGAAGCGCTTAGCAAAACATTTACAATCGAAAATCTGGATCAAAGCTTTAGTAAACCACTCGCGAAACATCAATTTGGAATGTATTTGGACGGGCAGTATTATTCCTTAAATCTAAAAGAAGAAAATGGTGGTTTCAAATCTGAATTAGAATCACTTGATACGCAAATTCTCTATGACAAAGTGCTGTCAACGCTACTAAATATTCATGACTTAAGAAACGACGAACGAATCGAATATATCTCGGGAAAACATCCGATTCAAGTACTCAAACAAAAAATTGATGACGGTGAATTTGAAGTTGGATTCATATTGTTTCCGTGCGACATCAATGAAATCAAAGTGCTAGCCGATAATCATTGCATCATGCCGCCAAAAAGCACGTATATCGAACCAAAATTCAGAAGCGGATTGGTCATTTATGAATTGTAACGCTGTGAATTCGATAAAATAAATAAGAAAAACATGTCCATTCGAGAAAATCTCCTCAATATAAAAGCTACACTACCATCAAACGTAACCCTGGCAGCAGTTTCAAAAACCAAACCCGTTTCCGACATCATGCAGGCGTACGAAGCTGGTCAACGTGTTTTTGGAGAGAACAAAATTCAAGAAATGACGGAGAAGTGGGAACAAATGCCAAAGGACATTCAATGGCACATGATTGGACATATTCAGAGCAACAAAGTGAAATATATGGCGCCATACGTGAGTTTAATTCACGGCGTCGATAGTTTGAAATTATTAGAGGAAATCAACAAACAGGCACAAAAAAATAATCGAGTTATCGATTGCCTTTTGCAACTTCACATTGCTGAAGAGGAAACAAAATTCGGATTGAACGAAGAAGAACTCAATGAATTATTACAATCAGACATTTTCAAGAATCTAAGAAATATTAAAATCGTTGGACTCATGGGAATGGCAACATTTACCGAAAACCAAACTCAAATTAAAAAAGAATTCCAACATCTGAAAGCAATTTTCGACAACCATCAACAACCGACAACCTACAACCGACAACTCACAACCCTTTCCATGGGCATGTCCGGCGATTATCAACTCGCCATCGAATGTGGTAGTACCATGGTTCGAATTGGAAGTAGTATCTTTGGGACACGATAATATAGAAATGTTTTTTCCAACAACCATCAACTAACAACCATCAACAAAGCTTGTACGCAATACTCGACATAGAAACCACCGGAGGACAATTTAACGAAGAAGGCATTACCGAAATTGCCATCTATCGTTTTGATGGTCATGAAGTGGTTGATCAGTTTATTAGCTTGGTTAATCCTGAAATACCCATTCAACCTTTTGTAGTAAAGTTAACCGGCATCAATAACGCCATGTTGCGGTCGGCACCCAAGTTTTTTGAAGTCGCCAAACGCATCATCGAAATCACGCAAGACTGCATCATCGTAGCACATAACGCCTCTTTTGATTATCGAATCTTACGTACTGAATTTCGTCGATTGGGTTACGCTTTCGACTGCAAAACACTTTGCACTGTTGAATTAGCAAAAGTGCTAATGCCCGAACAACCTTCGTATAGCCTTGGAAAATTAGTTCGATCACTCGGAATTCCAATGGCAGACAGACATCGAGCCAATGGCGATGCACTCGCCACCGTAAAACTTTTCAAAATGCTGCTCGATAAAGATGTCGAAAAGATCATTGTAAAAGATATGGTTCAGACGGAAATTGTCAAAGGAATGGCGCCGAAATTATTAGATATAGTTGA
>JBIKRP010000090.1:0-7249 GCA_044349145.1 Flavobacterium sp. | reverse complement strand
CCCATCTACGGCCAAGATTTGTAAATTACCGGTTATACCAGATATGGTAACTTTGACCGATGTTTGAGCTGCTCTAAATTTGAACCAAGCAGAATTATTTTGAGCTGCATTCCAACTGCATGATGTCGTGTTAGGATTATACATATCTCCCGATTGGTTTGTAAATCCATTATTTGAAGCGACAATAATCTCAGCAGTTCCTAAACAATAAGGGGAGTCGCAATTGTCATAACTATTAAGTGTCGTATAATCTTGCACCGTGAATGGTGCTTTGAATACTAAATCAACATTATTAAATCGACCACCAGTAGCTAAAGATGTTTCAGCGATGGTTATCGTCCATTCTCCATTTGGATCAATTCCATTAAATGCATTGAAATTTTCCTGGGAGCGATAATAACCTATATCAAATGGTTCTGCGGTACTGCCATGTTCAAAGATCCTCCTTAAATAAGTATTATATCTAAACTTTGTATCGATTTGCTGCACGGTAGAATTGGCAAATCCACCTGTGGCAACTAATTCAATACTCGTTGCTCCTTTGCTTAAAGTGATTCTATATAAACCGTAATTTCTTGTATTAGCATTATCCCCCAGATGAAGATTAACCTGAACCAATTCAAAAACTCCAGCACTTAAATTCGGGAGACCCGAAACAGTAATTGTTTTGGTTAACGTTACATTCCAAGCTCCTGCAGCAGTCGCATCAGAATTTGAAAAAACTTGAGAAAAACTAAAATAACAGTTAAGCAAAAAGACTACTGAGATATAAATATTTTTTTTCATAATTAATTTGTTTTTATCCAAAAGAGCGGCTAAAATAATACGGAAAAGTCATTTCATTTCATTACAAAATTGAATTAAATGTTTTATAATTTAGTAAATAATACTATTTTGATATTTTTATAAAAGAAAAGTCCAAAACCATTTATTTGTTTTTTCTTCTCTAATTTTTATTTTCAAAACACAAAATGAATTTATGAAAGTACCAAAAGATTACATCAAGTGTTTTTTTACAATGTTATTCCTACCTACAATACTTTTCTCTCAAACAGCTTACAAATCAAAACAATCCGGCTTATGGATTGATTTTAGTACATGGCAAAGATTTAATGGTACTGCGTGGCAAGATGCAACAATTGGACAAGTACCATCAAGTACCGATGGTACAATAGCTATACAAAACAACCATGTTGTTACTGTAAACTCAAATATAAGTATTGATCAAACAACTATCGATTCAGGAGGAAGATTGATTTTGTCTGCAGGAACCTTAACCATCAATAATGGACTAGGAACAGATTTGATTATCAACGGAACCTACGAAAGGATCTCATCTACAAGTTCAATGACCACAATTGGCACAGTAGATTGTCAAAATGGCGGAGTGTATGAACACAATACGGCAGGAGGATCATTACCAACCATTTCATGGAAAGACGGTTCGATATTAAAAATTAAAAATAGTGTCCAAACAAATCTAAACCAGAGTTTTTGGGATGTGTTGGTCGAAGGTGGAACTGCATCTGCACTGACAACGGGAGATAATACTTCAAGAACAATGACGGTTAGAAATGATTTTAAACTTTTAGACGGTACATTTTATTTAAAAAACGGAGGTGCTGTTGGAGGAACTCATACGCTGAAAGTTCAAGGTGATTTTTTGCAATCTGGTGGTTCTTTTGCCTGGAATAGCGGTCAAACTGATAACAATAGTGTTGTTAAGATTGAAGTAGAAAGGGATGTAATTATTTCAGGTGGCACATGGAATGGATATGTTTCGGCTACTAACTGCGAATGTGGTATTTTTTTTCAAGGAAATGGAATAGAACAAACCTATAGTACCATTTTAGCGCATGATGCTACTGGAGCAGTGCGAAATAGATTTTATTATAAAACAGTCTCTGGCCCTTCCGCTTTGCATGAGATATACAATGGAACAATAGCTCAATTTACTATAAATGGCAGTTGCGGCACATCTGCACCTGCCGCATATTCGAAATGGCCATCATCTGGAAGTGTTTTAAAAACGATGACTATCAACAACCCTGCCGGTGTTACCTTACAAAGCCCTAAATCTATTGGAACCACTTTATTCTTAAAAAACGGACTTTTCAATTTAAACAGTCAATCATTTACCATGATAAATGGCAGAACTATTGACAGAACTGGAGGAACCATTTCCGCAACACCTACTGGAACATCTTATAATGTTCTCTACAGCCCACATACAGTCGGATTAACTACAGATTTGGAATTACCTATTACTACAACTGTTCTAAACAATTTAACTATCAATAACGGAAACACGATCACATTGCAAAGCAACAAAACAGTGAATGGAAACCTATCCATCGCTACAGGTGTTTTTGACATCGTTGATAAGACGATTAATAGAGGAAGTGTTGGTGGCACTTTATCTATTGCTGATAGCGCAAAATTAAAAATTGGCGGTACTAATCCTTTCCCAACAAATTATACAACACATGATATTAATGATAACAGCATTGTGGAATATGCAGGATCATCCCAAGTAATAGCTACAACAAACAAGACAAATGATTATGATTATGGATTTTTAGAACTTTCGGGTACTGGAACTAAAACATTAGGAGGTGTTGTAGATGTTTACAATGATTTGATAATCAACGGTGGAAATTTAGTAGTAAATAATGGTGAAATTTTAAGAGTTAGAGACGAATTAAAAAATATTTCAGGTACAGCAACATTTGAAAACAATGCCAGTTTAATTCAAGTAAATAATTTGTCAAATACTGGTAATATTACCTACAAAAGAATAGCACAACAAAGAAGATTAGACTATGTTTATTGGTCTTCGCCTGTAGATAATTTCAATCTTAGTAACCATCCTTCGGATGGGTTTAAATATTATTGGGATACTACTGCCAATAATACAAACGGAACGCAAGGAAATTGGTTAACTGCATCTGGAATAATGAATCCTGCGCAAGGATATATTGTTAGAGGTCCGAGTACTTTTGATAATACCTCCAATCAAAATTTAGAAGTCCCTTTTTTTGGAAAACCTCGAAACGGAGATATTACCATTTCTATCAGTAGAGGCAGTTATACTGACAGCAATTATACACTTTCTAATGGTGTGGAAGTAACCAAATTGGATGATAATTGGAATTTCATTGGGAATCCTTATCCCTCGTCGATAAGTAGTAGAGATTTTTTAACTAATAATAGTTCTGTCCTTACAGGGGCATTATATATTTGGACTCATGGATTTTTGCCTTCATCTTCAATAAATTCCCCCTTCTATCAAAGTTTTACATATAATTACAATTCTTTAGATCTTATACCATTTAATCTAACTGGAAATTTAGCCGATCCAAATTTAGATTATTACATAGGAGCAGGTCAAGGTTTTTTGGTCACCATGATAGATGGAATGGCTACTAATTCAAGTGTTGCTTTTACAAATAGTCTTCGCAACAAAACGTACACTAATGCTACTGGAACCAATTTCTTTAGAACAACTTCTTCATTAGCTTCAAATGAAATCCAAAATGCAAATAGAATTTGGCTAGATATTGTAAAAGAAAATCAACCAGGTGGCAGAACCATGTTTGGTTATGTATCGGGAGCAACAATGCAAACGGATAATTTGTATGACGCGATTACCAAAAGTGACAATACTTTTAAATTATATACCGTGGATGGGGAAGATAAGTATGCAATACAAGGAAGAGCGGTGCCATTTGACGATAATGATCTAGTCCCTTTAGGCATTGATGTGTTGGAAGACGGCATTTATACAATTGCATTAGCAATGACAGACGGGTTATTTAGCAATAGTAATCAGGATATTTATATCGAAGATAGATACATGAATACAATTCATAATTTAACTCAAAACCCCTACACATTTCCTTCTGATGTTGGAAGTTTTACCGATAGATTTTTAATTAAATATCATGCTTCATATTTAAGTAGCGATGAAAATAATAGTAACACCTCAATAAATATATGGGCTAACAATAATATAAATATCAAATCTGATATACAAAGATTATCCCAAGTAACAGTTTATGATATTTTAGGGAGAGTAATAAATTCAGTAGACGATATCAACACTAACGGAATTGAAATTCCAAAGCCCAATAGTAATAGTACTTATATCCTAAAAATTAAGCTCTACAATGGAATAATAGTCTATCGGAAGATTATATTTTAAATTTTGCTTTTAAATTAAAAAAAATCCGATTTTTACCTAGGTACTATGTCATGCGTCACACCAAAGAATCGGAAAGTAAATATGTGTTTACTTTGTTTCTGATTAAATTCAATACCTTTTTTCATGACGATCAACAATACTCTTTCAAAATCAACAAAAGTCGTAAATCAGACTCAAAATAGTTCGAAATAACTCCCCTCTGCTCCACATCAAGCGCAATGGGATTGCGGCTATAAATAGAAAAAAACCATCAAGTTCACTTGAATGATTTTTTTCTATTATAGACGTCTGCCTTTGTAAAAGGCGGCCCATTGCATTTGCAGGTATGGAATGCAGGAGCTGAGCGGAGCTACTCTCCCCGACTCCAAATCAAGCGCCATTTGTTGGCGGTTGTAAATAAAAAGAATCCATCAAGTTCACTTGTTTGGATTTTTTCGTTTATAGGCGTCTGTCTTTGCATAAGGTAGCAAATTGCATTTGCAGGAATGGAATTCAGGAGCTGAGCGGAGCTACCCTACTCGACTCCACAAAAAAAAGTAATTACATAAAACTAATTAAGCTTTTTTTATTTTCCATACAAGGCTACTGCAATTCCTGCCGCAACTTTCGCATTGTTTTTCACCAAAGCAATATTGGTTTCTAAACTTTCTCCCTCGGTGTGATTGGCGATATATTGCAACAAAAATGGCGTAACTGACTTGCCTTTAACACCTTGCTGCTTCGCTTGATCTAAGGCTTCTAGAATTTTTATTTCTATTTCAGCGGGATTCATTTCATATTCGGCAGGAACGGGATTCGCAATCAATACGGAGCCTTTTAGTCCAATACTCCATTTGGCTTGCAGTAACTCCGCAAACTGATTTGGCGTATCCAAACGCAGTGGCGATAGAAATCCACTTTTCGATGAGTAAAAACTCGGAAACTCATCCTGCCCATAAGTCACTACGGGTATTCCCATGGTCTCCATATACTCCAACGTCAATCCGATATCTAATATCGATTTTACGCCAGCGGCTACAATGGCGACATCCGTTGTGGCCATCTCCGTTAAATCGGCAGAAATATCCATCGTGGTTTCTGCGCCACGGTGTACGCCTCCTATTCCTCCTGTGGCGAATATTTTGATTCCTGCCATCGAAGCAATACGCATGGTCGCCGCGACTGTCGTGGCTCCAGGCAATCGCTGTGCAAGTACATACGGCATGTCGCGCAGGCTCACTTTCCATACGTCACGATTTTGCGCAAAGAAATCAATATCTGCTTCTGTCAAACCAATCAAGCACTTACCGTCTTTGATCGCAATCGTAGCCGGAACCGCGCCATGTTGACGCACGACTGCTTCTACTTCTTTTGCGGTTATGGCATTTTTAGGCCACGGCATTCCGTGTGAAATAATCGTCGATTCTAAAGCTACAATAGGTAAACCCTGATCTAACGCCTGCTGTACTTCAGGGGAAATAAGTAAAAACGAACTAGTATTCATGATAATATTTTTTCATTAAATGATGGAGCGTCGCAGCATCGAGTTTCGGATCGACCGCGCCTTTTTGTTGTAAAATATGCAATGCCAAACTTTGTCCGAGTTGCAAACAAGAGGTTGGATTCTCACGTTGTATAAAACCAAAAACCCAACCAGCTAAAGCCGCATCGCCAGCGCCTGTAGTATCTGCGATGGTAATCGTGGGCACGCCCAAACTAAAACGGCTGGTATTCGTAATCCAAGTAGAACCCTGTGCTCCTTGTCGCAGCCACAAATTGGAGACGCCGCGTCGCAATAAAGCCGCAATTTGTTCCTCTTGAGAAGCTTCAACGTCACGTCCGAGCGCTTCAAGTTCTTCTTCATTGGGTGTAATCAAATAAACACCTGTCAGATCTAATGCAGCGAGCTTTCGAGCTTTGGTTACCGAAACGGGTTCGATAATCAGTAACTTCTGATTAACATTGGCAAAGTGAATGAGCCACTGAATCACTTCGGTTTCCAGGTTGGCATCAATAATCAGCAGATCAAAATCCTTCATATAAGTCAACTGCAATTCGAGATACGCCACCGTTAAATGCTTCCCGCAATTATCTTCACAAACCGCGACAAACAGATTTCCAACTTCATCTAAAATAGAAACGTATTTACCTGTACTCGCATCAGCTTGCAGTACGCCAGAACGATCTATTTGAATTTGATCGAAATGAGCTTTGATGGTTTGACCTTCCGCATCATTGCCAATCGCCGTAATCAATCCAGGTTTGGCGCCCAATAAAGCCAAATGGTACATAATATTGTGCATTACGCCTCCAATGTGAGTCGTCTTCTGTGCAGGATTGGAAGAGTGCGGTACTAAGGCGGTTGTGGTGAAATACAATTCATCAATCAAAGTGGCACCAATCCCTAAAACGCGTTTCGTCATAAAACAAATATAGACAAATATTGAAAAGTAAAAAATGAGAACATCGGCAACGCGACTTTATCGCGAAATATCCCGCGAATTCAAACGAAATTATTATATATAGCAAGTCGACAACCAAAGCCAACTTAATACGCTCCCTTTGTTTTAGAAAATTATTTTCAATACAATCGCTTATTGCGAATTTTGACTAAAAGGATAAAGTTCTGCAACACATGGATACTTCCGAAATTGAAAAAGAAAAATCACACATCATCGTCGAAATTATTCAGTACATTCCCAATGCCGTACTGAGCAAAACGATTATCAAAAAAACGACAGGCAACATTACAGCATCTTCCTTTGATGCCGGCGAAGAATTAGCTGAAAAAACATCACCTTTCGACAATTATATTCAAATTATCGATGGCACCGCTGAAATCACAATCAACGGTAAAAAAAACAAACTAACCTTAGGTCAGGGAATTATTATTCCAGCCCACGCGACACACCTATTTAATGCAAAGGTCCAATTTAAAATGATTTCTACTATAATTAAAAGCGGTTACGAGGACTAAACCACGCTCCTTAACCAAACGTCAACTAACTAAAATAACCAGTAATGAAACTCTATATCAAATACATGGTTAGCATCCGCTGCAAAATG
>JBIKRP010000089.1:0-7254 GCA_044349145.1 Flavobacterium sp. | reverse complement strand
GACTTTTGGAACTGCTGAAGAAAAAGCAATTCGACTATCTGATGTGGAAATAGATGTAAATTACGCCATTCTCATCTCAACCAATGCGGGGCTTTGGCGCTATTTAGTTGGCGACACAGTCCGATTTACTTCTTTAAATCCGTACCGAATCCGTGTCACAGGACGAACCAAACATCACATCAATGTTTTTGGTGAGGAACTAATGGTTGAGAATACCGATCAAGCGATTTCGAAGGCTTCCCAACTTACCAATTCCGAAGTTGTTGATTACACGGTTGCGCCAATATTTATGCAAGACAAAGAAAAAGGGGCTCATGAATGGATGATTGAATTCAAAAGTAAACCCAGCAATATCAGTGAATTTCAAAAGATATTAGATGAGACGTTGCAATCTTTAAACTCGGATTACGAAGCCAAAAGACAAAACAATATGACATTGAATCCGCTAGTGATTAATGTGGCGCGCGAAAACTTGTTCTACGATTGGTTGAAAGAACAAGATAAATTAGGAGGGCAGCACAAAATCCCTAGATTGTCAAACAAAAGAGACTATTTAGATCAACTCAAGAAATTGTCTCATTAATAATCTTCAGGCCAAAATGAAAAGATTAGTGTTATTAATAGTTCTCTCAGTAGTGCTTATTTCGTGCGGCCCACATCGAATGAGATGTGGTCCAAAAGGTATTTGTATAACACTTCAACAAAAAAATCCCGTATCAATTGACACGGGATTTTTTTATTAAATTTTGCTGTTAAGATGCAATTTCTAGACGCTTCAACAGATTTTTAGTCAACGTATCGCTTGCGTAATCTCTATCGATATGCAGTACTTTTTCATCATTGCTTGGCAATTCGTACATCGCATCTGTTAAGATCGCTTCACATAAAGATCGCAATCCTCGTGCTCCTAACTTATATTCTAACGCTTTATCAACGATAAAATCTAAAGCATCGTCGGTGATGATAAATTCCACATCATCCATGGCAAACAATTTTTGATATTGTTTTATTAATGCATTCTTTGGTTCTGTCAGAATGGCGCGCAAAGTCGCTTTGTCCAACGGATCCATATGTGTCAATACCGGAAGACGCCCAATAATTTCTGGAATCAATCCGAAATCTTTGATGTCTTTTGGAATAATATATTGCAATAAATTGTCTTTGTCAATATTATCGACATTCTTAGAAGTGCTATAACCGACAGCTTGACGATTTAAACGTTTAGAAATGATTCTTTCTATTCCGTCAAAAGCACCACCCGCAATAAATAAAATATCCTTGGTATTTACTTCGACGAACTTTTGATCGGGATGTTTTCTTCCTCCTTTTGGCGGAACGTTGACCACTGTTCCTTCTAATAATTTCAACAAAGCTTGTTGCACGCCTTCACCTGAAACATCTCGCGTTATCGAAGGATTGTCACTTTTACGCGCAATCTTATCAATTTCGTCAATAAAAACAATTCCTCTTTCTGCTTTAGTAACGTCGTAATCGGCAGCTTGCAACAAACGAGTTAAGATACTCTCAACATCTTCTCCAACATAACCCGCTTCTGTTAAAACTGTTGCGTCAACAATAGCTAAAGGAACATCAAGCATTCTTGCAATGGTTTTGGCGACCAACGTCTTACCTGTTCCGGTTTGACCAACCATAATGATGTTGCTTTTTTCAATTTCTACATCATCGTTTAGTTGCTGTTGCATTAAACGTTTGTAGTGATTGTAAACCGCTACAGCCATGACTTTTTTAGTCTGATCTTGGCCAATCACATAATGGTCCAGAAAAGCCCGGATTTCTTGTGGCTTCTTCAAAACTAAATCCGCCACCATTTTAGAATTGCCATTGGTTTTTAATTCTTCCAATACAATTCCGTGAGCTTGTTCAATACATTTATCACAAATGTGCGCATTGATTCCAGCAATCAAAAGATTGGTTTCAGATTTTTTTCGACCACAAAACGAACAATCTAATAGTTCTTTTGCCATTATTCTTTATTTAAAGTTAGGTCCAAAACCCAACATTATTATCGTCTTAAAACTTCATCAATCATCCCGTATTCTTTCGCTTCATCTGCAATCATCCAGTAATCTCTTTCACTGTCTTTGTGCACTTTGTCGAAAGTTTGTCCGGAATGTTGGGAAATAATTTGATACAATTCGTCTTTCAATTTCAACATCTCGCGAAGATTGATTTCCATGTCTGTTGCCACACCTTGCGCGCCTCCAGAAGGTTGGTGAATCATTACCCGAGAATGTGGTAATGCGGAACGTTTTCCTGCGGCACCTGCACATAATAATACGGCTCCCATCGAAGCGGCCATTCCAGTACAAATTGTAGCTACGTCAGGCTTGATGTATTGCATAGTATCATAAATTCCCAAACCAGCATAAACACTTCCGCCAGGTGAATTTAAATAAATCTGAATATCTTTAGAAGCGTCGGCACTTTCTAAAAACAGCAATTGCGCTTGCACGATATTCGCGATTTGGTCGTCGATTCCGGTTCCTAAAAAGATGATTCTATCCATCATCAAACGAGAAAAAACATCCAATTGAGAAACATTCAACTGGCGTTCTTCAATGATATATGGCGTCATATTCGTTGGTGTCATTGCATTCACGATTTTGTCGTAATACAAATTATTTACACCATGATGTTTTGTAGCAAATTTCTTAAACTCTTTACCGTAATTCATAGTAGGATTTTCTTTTTTATAGCTTTAAAAAAAACAAATGAGCGTCAAAGTTTCGCATTTGACGCCCAAATATATGGATTTAATTTGATTTATTCGCCGTACGAAGCTGCAATAAATTCTTGGTAAGTCACTTCTTTAGTGGCAGCATTGGCTTTTTCCTTGAAAATTTCCAGCATTTTTTCGCTAACTACTTGTTGTGAAAGTCTTCTCACTTCCTCTTGATTCGACAATACACGAGCCACAATTCCTTCTACTTCCTCTTCAGTTGGATTCATTTGTCCGTATTGCGCCATTTGAGCACGAATCGCTTTTGACGTATACGCTTTTAGATCTTCGAATGTAATTTGAATATTATTCTGGGCCAACGCTTTTCCTTCAATTAATTGAAAACGCAGACCTTTTTCAGATCTTTCATATTCGAATTTAGCTTCTTCCGCCGATAGCTTTTTCTCACCAGTGGTCTGCAACCATTTGATTAAAAACTCTGCTGGCAAATCAAATTTGGTATTGTCTATTAAGAAATTCGTAACGTCAGCCATCAATTTTTGATCTGCCTGCAAAGCAAATTGATTCTCGGCATCTTCTTTAATTTTGTCTTTTAATTCATCTAAAGAAGCAATTTTTCCTTCACCGAAAAGCTTGTCAAAAAGTTCTTGATTTAATTCTGCCAAATCGGCTCCGTTGATGGCTTCGATGGCAAACGTAACATCAACATCAAGACCGTGCACGTCGTCATGACTCACTTTCAAATAATCCATCAACATGTGATCGTCCTCAAACAAACCTTTGGTTTTTAGAGTTACGACATCGCCTACTTTTTTACCAACAAATGAAGCGCCTGTTTTCTTGTCTTTAAAAATGTCTAAAGCGAAAGTTGATTTGGCGTTGATTCCTTTTTCTTCGTTGTTGAATGTTCCCGTTACATCGGAATTCTCTGCCACCACTTCTTGTGGAATTGGCGTCCCGAATTGTTTTTGAATTCGAGTAACTTGATCATCGATTAATTTATCGTCTGCTTTTACGATATACTTGATGATATCATTTTTTGCGTCTAAATTGATTTCGAAGTCTGGCGCTAAACCAATTTCATATTCGAAAGTTAATTCTTCGTCATCCCAAGAAAAATTCTCGTTGATTTTAGGTAGTGGCGAACCTAACAAATTCAATCGTTCTGATTCTAAATAACGCGTCAAAGCCAATTGAACGACTTTGTCTACTTCTTCTATCTTGATTGCCTTTCCGTATTGTTTTTCAACTAAATCTCTTGGAACTTGTCCTTTTCTGAAACCTTTCACGGTAGCCAAAGGCATCTTTTCGTTGATTCTTTTTTGCACTTGTCCTTTATAATCCATGTGCACTACTTGCATCACGATTACTTCGTTTACCGCATCAATTGCGACTCTTTTAATATCCATTGTGATCTTTTTACGTAATAAAATTGGGTGGCAAAATTAGGACATTTTAACCACTCAAACAAGTTTTTATTCTATTGAAATTGTTTTATTTATCCTTTGGATTTTTAAATAAAATCGACTGTGAAATCGACAGAATAATACTGAAAAACACGGCGGTCCAAAAACTGGCAACGTGAAATCCTCCTACGATTTTTGTGCACAGCAAAATAATCAACGCATTGATGACGAGCAAAAACAAGCCAAACGTCACAATTGTGATGGGCAAAGTAAATAAAATGAGAATGGGCTTTATAAAAATGTTGAGTAATCCGAGAACTACGGCGACAATAAGCGAAGTTGTAAAAGTATCAACGGAAACTCCTGGCATAAAGTGCGCTATGACGACGACTAAAAGGGCAGTGATTAAAATTCTAAAAAGTAAATTCATGTTTATTGTTTTTGAATCATATCAAAAGTAATCAAATTACTGGTCCAAAAACAAAGCGGTGATTTCAAAAAATAATTTTGGATTTTCCGCGTGTAACCAATGTCCGACATTCGGAATCGTTTTCAGAACTGCCGCGGGAAAATGATTTTTAATGTTTTCGAAATCTTCGTCTTTCATGTACTTGGAGTTACCGCCGCGAATAAACAAAGTGGGTTTGTCAAAATGCGAATTTGCTGGAAGCGCCGTTCCGATGTTTTCAATTTCACGAGTAAAAACAGCTAAGTTGAAACGAAATGCTAACTGCTCAGGCGTTTGCCAATATAAGCTTTTAAGCAAAAATTGACGCGTTCCGAAATCTGGAATATGTTGTGCAACTATTGCATCGACTTCAGTTCTGGAAGGTTTTTGAGAAAAATCGACGGCATTGAGTCCGGCGAGGATTTCTTGATGGTGTGGCGGATAATATTTCGGACCAATGTCGCCCACAATGAGTTTGTGAATCAAATCGGGATGTTCGACTGCCAGAAGCATCGCCACTTTTCCGCCCATCGAATGTCCAATAATGTCGATGTTGCTCAGCTTCTGTTCTTGGCAATAATCGAGGATATCTTGCACCATGACTTCGTAATTGAAAATATCCGAATGGAAACTTCGTCCGTGGTTGCGCAGGTCGAGCATGTGCACTTCGTAACCCAAAGTAGCGTATTGCGTGCCGAGGGTTTTCCAGTTGTCGGACATGCCGAGGAATCCGTGGAGAATGAGCAGTGGTTTTGCTGCGCCAGTTCGGGCTATACCCCCGTGTGCCGGAGCTTCTATTTTGGAGTAGAGTTTCATTGGTTGTGGGTTGTGGGTTGTAGGTTGTAAGTTGTGGGTTTGCGTGAGGGATTATCTCATTGGTTTATATTCTTTATTTGTATTCGATGAATTTCATTTGCAGTGGAAATCCTTTTTTGTTTAAGAAAAAGCCCCTCGACTGCGCTCGGGGTGACAAACAAAAAAGATTGCAACGGATAGCCCGACCCTTGAGGTCACTCCCTATTATTTTAATTTATTCAAATACATATTGACGACATTTTCCAGACCGAGATAGAGCGATTCGCAGATCAGCGCGTGCCCGATTGACACTTCGAGAAGACCAGGAATATTTTCTTTGAAGAACTTTATATTGTCGAGGCTTAAATCGTGCCCGGCGTTGATTCCGAGTCCCAATTCGTTGGCTAGTTCGGCAGCTTTGACATAAGGTTCGATGCCATTTTTGTTTCCCAAACCATATTCGTGCGCAAAGCTTTCTGTGTACAGTTCGATGCGATCGGTTCCGGTTGCTTTGGCGCATTCAATCATTTTTAGAACCGGATCGACGAAGATGGAAGTTCGGATATGATTTCGTTGGAATTCTTGGATGACTTCTTTGAGATACGCTTGGTGTTGAATCGTATCCCAACCTGCACTCGAGGTAATAGCACCGATGGCGTCTGGCACTAACGTCACTTGTGTGGGTTTGGTTTCGAGGACTAAGTCGATGAAATTGTGTTGCGGATTCCCTTCGATATTGAATTCGGTGTAGACGATGGGTTTCAAATCGCGGGCATCTTGATAGCGAATATGTCGTTCATCTGGTCGTGGATGAATGGTGATTCCGTGCGCTCCGAATTGTTGAATATCTTTGGCCACATGCAAAAGGTTGGGGACATTGCCGCCACGCGCATTACGCAAGGTCGCTATTTTATTGATGTTTACACTTAATTTTGTCATAATCTAAATTGTTGTGGCAAAAATACAAAGTTAATGTAGGTCGTATTGCATAAATTTGATTATTTTGCATCGAGTAATAGCAAGAAAAACATGACTGAAATTAAAGACTATATCAATAGCGATTTTAAAGCGATTAACAGCACGGATACCGTAGTTGAAGTACAAGATTTTTTCCATGAGTTGACCTTTTCGCATTTTCCTGTTTTGGATGACGGTGTTTATATGGGATGCATTGCTTTGGATGATGTGGACACCTTTGATGCAGATAAAAAGATTAGTGATTACCGGTATACTTTAGAGCCTTTTTTTGCTAGAAACACAATGATGTGGCTGGATGTATTAGAGGTTTTTGCGAAGAATCATTCGAATGTAGTTCCGGTTTTGGACGCGAACAATTTGTATGTTGGTTATTATGAATTGGATGACATTATTAAGTTTTTCCATGAAACCCCATTTTTGAAAGAGCCGGGCGGCATTATTGTCGTACAGAAACCGATTATCGATTATTCGATGAGTCAAATTGCGCAAATTGTGGAGAGTAATAACGGCAGATTATTAGGCCTGTTTGTTTCTGAGGCAACATCAGATTTGGTTCAAATTACGATCAAGATTAGTTTGGGGGCGATGAATGATATCATTCAGACCTTTAGACGATACAATTACGAAATAATTTCCGAACATCAGGAAGATGCTTACATCACCAATTTGAAAGAGCGTTCTGATTATTTGGATAAATACCTTAATATGTAAATGTTCATCGTTAAACCTTTTAAACGTTGATTTGAATAACGATTAAGCGACTAAACGATTAAACTATTAAACAACCCGCTATGAAAGTCGCCATCTACGGTCAATATTACCAAAACAGCACGGAGCCCATTATCAAGGATATTTTTGTCTTTTTTAATAGAAATTCTGTTGAAATGGTGATTGAGTCCGAATTCTTGGCCATGTTATATGACAAG
>JBIKRP010000088.1:0-7293 GCA_044349145.1 Flavobacterium sp. | reverse complement strand
GTCGAGTGCCGATAATTAACAACAATGTACGTCTTGAAGACCAGCAATGGGGAACGGAACATGCACCAAACTTGGATATCAATTCAGCAGGAAAGATTACTGTGATTAAAGGTGCCTCGGGGCTGCAGTATGGCGGTGATGCCGTTGGTGGATTAGTGATTATTGAACCTATTTCTGTTAAGAAAGACACTTTGTTTGGCAAAACTATAAGCAATTTCGATTCGAACGGACGCGGCGGTTCAGTGAGTTCTAGTATTCATAAAGGAAACGTTGTTGGATGGAGCTACAACGCTTTAGGCACTTTCAAGTATATAGGAGACAAGACTGCCCCTGATTATGTTTTGTCCAATACTGGCAACAGAGAACTTAACTTTTCTGGCGACATCAAGTTTGCTAGAAAAAATTATGACTTTACCGCTTTTTACAGTTATTTCAACGCAAAAATCGGCATATTGAGTGCATCTCATATTGGTAGTGCACTTGATTTGTCTCAAGCAATCAACAATCAAGTTCCTGATGTTGTGAACGACTTTACTTATTCCATCAACAGTCCAAGACAAGAAGTGCAGCATCATATCGCAAAAGCAAATTTCAATTATTATTGGTCTGAAATGGAATCGCTTAGTGTTCAATATGCTTTTCAATTCAACAAACGCTTAGAATTTGACATTCGTCGCGGGAAATATTCCAATACCGCTGCATTGGATTTAGATTTGCAAACACATTCGCTGTTGATTGACTACAAAAAAACAAGCCATGACTGGACTTTTAAATCAGGTTCAAATGTTGTTTATCAGACGAATTTTGCCGATCCAGACACTAACATTCGACCATTGATTCCTCATTATACTAAAGTAGATGTTGGCGCATACGGAATTGTTTCTCACCATTTCTTTAATAAGTTAATTGTTGAAGCAGGATTGCGATACGACTTTTCTAATATACATGCGACCAAGTTCTATTATAAATCCCGATGGAATGAAAGAGGCTATGATCCAGAGTTTTCAAACTTTATTGTAAGTGATTATGACGGAACGCAATGGCTAACCGAACCAAATTTTACATTTCATAACATCTCGGCAAGTTTGGGACTGCACAAAGAATTTGACAATCAATTGGATTGGTATGTAAATATGAGCCTAGCAACCAGAAATCCAAATCCTTCTGAATTTTTCAGCGATGGCTTGCATCATTCCATTGGCAGAATTGAACTAGGCGATTTGGCATTAAAGAAAGAACAGTCTTTAAAGATAAGTACTACTGTTCAAAAGAAATGGTCCGCTTTTTCAATTGAGGTGAATCCGTACTTAAGCACTATCGAGAACTATATGTTCCTAAAGCCTGTTGGTATTGACATTACCAATAGAGGTACATTTCCTGTGGAGGAATACCAGCAAACCAACGCCATTATTTCAGGAATCGACTTTCAAACCCATTGGAACATTAGTAACCGATGGCAAGATTTCTTTTCTATATCGTATGTCAATGGTCGTGATGCAAGTAATAAAATTCCTTTAATTGATATTCCACCTTTGAGTATTAACCATAAAATTCAATTTTCTAAAAAAGAGTGGTTCGAGTTGCTGATGGAATTGAAAAACGAAGTCGTGTTTTTTCAAAGTCGCTTTCCTAACAACAATTTTACAGCCATTGTTATCATAAACAATGATCTTGTTCCTCGTGATATTGATATCAGCACGCCACCTCCTGGATATCAACTATTGCATTTTTATTCGGAAGTTAAATTTAAGACCTTTTCAAAAACCAAAACCACTTTAGCATTTTCTGTTCAAAATATTTTAAACACCTCCTACAGAGACTATTTAAATCGCCAACGTTTATACGCTGATGAAGTCGGCAGGAGCTTTCAAATTCAATTAAAAATTAATTATTAAAAACACAAAAACATGAAAACATTAAAAACAATTGCCTTAATATTCTCAACTGTAGCTATTTTTTCATCTTGTAGCGATGATGATAATAAATCAACTCCTGTAAATGAAGAAGAACTAATTACGACAGTCAAAGTAACTTTAACAAATGGAACAAATACCATTACTCTTACTTCAAAAGATTTAGATTTAGATGGACCAAATGCACCAGTAATAACTGGAGGCACATTGGCTGCAAATACCTTTTATACTGGTGAAGTTTCATTGCTTAACGAAACCGAAGATCCTGCGGAAGTTATTTCTGCAGAAATTGAAGAATCAGCACAAGAAAAATTAGATCATCAGTTCTTTTTTGGCGCACTTGAAGGTCTTTTAGGCACTTTTGCCTATGCAGACGAAGATGGCGAAGGCAACCCGATTGGCCTAAGCTTTACCTTTAGAACTGGAGCTGCTTCAACTGGTAGTCTTTCCGTTACTTTGAGACATTTACCAAATAAATCTGCAACTGGTGTTTCTTCGGGCGACATTACCAATGCGGGAGGAAGTACTGATGCTCAAGCTATTTTCCCAATTACTGTCGAATAAACATTTCTATGCTTTCCAACAAAGAAGCTATTCATCTTGAATAGCTTCTTTTTTTGTTAATTTTTTTAAAATATCAATTAATATTATTGATTTATGTGAATAATAATTTATTAATTTAGGATTTTATTTAACGTATAACCAATTTATATTCTATGAATTCACAATTTACTTTACTTGTTCGCATCATTTTAGGAATTTTATTAGTTGTCTTTGGCAGTAATAAGTTTTTGCATTTTATCCCTTTGCCTCCGCCAACTGGTTCTGCGGGAGATTTTATGAATTCGTTGGGAGCAACGGGCTACATTTTCCCAATTGTAGGACTATTAGAAGTAATTATTGGAGTCCTACTTTTGTTTAAAAAATGGATTGCTTTTGCACTTATTCTTTTGGCTCCCATTTCTATAAACATCTTACTTTTCCATTTATTTTTAGATATTCCTGGATTAAGCGCTGCCTTGTTGGTCGCTATCTTGAATGGAATTCTGATTTATAAACATTGGAAACAATATATTCCTTTATTTACTTAAAGTAAAAGAAGAAAGAGCTCAATTAGAGCTCTTTCTTCTTTTAATAATCTAATCTACCAACGTAATTCATCAGCTTTACGATGCGACCTTTCTTTCTGTTGATATACGAGGAAGAATTTGTCGCTGAAAATCTTCTGGGGTTTGGCAGTATTGCAGCAATTCCAGCGGCTTCTCTCTTAGTTAAATCGGCGGCGCTTTTTCTATACCAATATTGAGCAGCTGCTTCAGCGCCATATACGCCGTCGCCCATCTCGATGCTGTTGAGATAGACTTCCATGATACGTTCTTTCCCCCAAATTAATTCAATTAAAACTGTAAAATAAGCCTCTAATCCTTTTCTCACATAACTTCTCCCTTGCCAAAGAAAAACATTTTTAGCCGTTTGTTGTGAAATGGTGCTTCCGCCTTTTAGTTTTTTCCCTTTTTCATTGTCTTTCATCGCTTTCTGAATGGCGTCAAAATCAAATCCGTGGTGCGTCAAAAAATTACCGTCTTCGCTAGCAATAACTGCTTTTTGCATATTTGTCGAGATATTCTCAAGTGGTTCCCAATCATGATTGCAAACCATTTCTTTTCCATCTAGTTTATGCTCAATGGCGCGAGTTATCATGAGTGGAGTTATGGGAATCGGCAACCATTTGAAGACAATGACCGAAAGGATTGAAAGTCCTACAAACCACAAAAACAACTTCCACAACAATTGAATAATCCTTCTAATCATATTTTCTATATTAAATCCGCTAATTCTTTCCCGACCAAACTCCCAATGGCAACACCCATTCCGCCCAATCGAACACCGCAATAAACATGCTCTGATAATTGCGAAACAATCGGATTCTTTGAAGAGCCCAATCCCATAATACCGCTCCAACGATGTTCAATCTTCACTTCTTGATTTGGTAAAATTACTTCTTTTAGCAGTTGCTCCAGTCGATTTTGTATTCGTTCTGTCTGTCCGAATTCAGTAGTAGTTTCGCCTTGAAAATCGAGATTCCTTCCGCCACCAAATAAAATTCTATTTTCAAAATTTCTAAAATAGTAATAGCCTTTATCAATATGAAAAGTGCCTTTAATATCAAGATTTGGAATTGGCTCTGTAATCAGGACTTGTGCGCGTGCAGGAGTAACTTCAACTTTTGTGAGTTGATTTGCAAATCCGTTGGTTGCAAAAAGCAATTTTTTTGTCGGAAAGCTAAAATCATCTAGAGCAACTTCAACCCCATCATTTTTCTCATGAAAAGAAGTAACGGTTTGTTGATTCAAAATTAGAATGTCCTTACCAATTGTCTTTTTTAGCAATGCTTGCATCATATTCCCTGTGTCTATTTGCGCTTCAAACGGATTAAAAATAAGGTATTCATGAATTCCTCTAAAATTAAATCGATCAATTTCCTTACAAAAAACCTCCGCTTTAAAAAGAGGTTTGAGAATTTCATTAATAAATGACATCCTCGACAAACAATCATTATACGAAGCATCTTCTTCTTTTAAAAACAACTCATAACCTCCATAGGGTTTGAAATCTATGGCGGCGTCACCCAAATTTCGACGCAGTAATTGCAAGCCGTCCCAACGTTTTTTAATGAGTTGAACAACTTCCTCTTCGGAGTGAAACTTCAAATCATCAATAATTTCCGAAACACTTCCAAAACATGCAAAACCAGCATTTTTAGTACTGGCGCCTTGTGGGAGCGCTCCTTTTTCGAGAACTAAAATTTTACTTTTAGGGAAGCGCTCTCTAAGTTGCAACGCTGCGTGCAATCCTACAATACCACTTCCAACGACCGTGTAATCTATGTGGGAAAACCAGTTCTTCAGCTCCCAATAACTCAAGTTCATAGTGCTACATTTTTATGAATCAACTTTATTCAAAATCTAAATGTAAGAAAACCTCACAACTAATCTAAATAAAATATATTTTTCGAACCAAATATTTACGTATTCCTCAAAAGAAGTTGATTGTTTTTACTTTACAGCTGATTAATTTAGTTCTTTAATTAACAATCAATTAAAAAATAATTTTACATTTGAGGGCTTTTAAAACCTAAACTAGAATTTAAATTATGAAAAACCAATTACTTTCGATTGCAATGATTGCAATCACAAGTTTTTCCGTTGCCCAATCAGGAAAAGCTTTATGGAAAGCAACTGCTAAAAAATCTGAAGCGGTTACTTTTGCAAACAAACAAACAATACAGAATCCGCAGCTATTTGAATTGGATGCGTTACAATTGAAGCAGGAATTAATTACGGCTCCGAAACGTTTTGCTTCAAACGGTATTTCGAATGTAGTTGTTAAATTCCCCAATGTAAGTGGGCAAATGGAACAATTTAGAATTCAAGAGTCTTCTAATATGGATCCGCAATTGGCGGCACGTTATCCAGACATCAAATCGTATATCGGTCAAGGAATTGATAATCCATCATCTACAATCTACTTCAGTTTGTCTCCACTAGGTTTGCAAACCATGGTAGTTAGAGCTGACCAATCTGCTGAATTTATTGAGCCATATACTACTGACTTGAGCTCTTACGCAGTTTACAGAAAATCAGATAAAGCAGCAAATTTTGATCGTTTTGAATGCAAAGTAATTGCAGATAATATTGATGCTTTAACAACTTCCGCAGCTCGGCCAAATGCCGATGATTCTACCTTGCGAACTTTCCGATTAGCACTTTCATGTACTGGCGAATATACTGCCTACTTTGGCGGAACCAAAGCTCTTGCATTAGCGGCATTCAACAACACAATGACGCGTGTGAATGGTGCCTTTGAAAAAGATTTTGCAATTAGAATGGTTTTAATTGCTAATACTGATGCTGTTATTTATACTGATGCTGCGACGGATCCTTACACCACAAATTACAACAGCCAGCTTCAAACCACTTTAACTTCGGTTGTAGGCGAAGCTAATTATGATGTCGGCCATGTATTTGTTAGAGCTGGCAACAACGGTAATGCCGGTTGTATTGGTTGTGTTTGTGTAAACGGGTCAAAAGGAAGTGCATTTACTGCAGCAACAATTCCAACCGGTGACATTTTCGACATTGATTATGTTGCACACGAAATGGGACATCAATTTGGAGCAAATCATACTTTCTCGTTTAGTAATGAGGGAACTGGAGCTAATATGGAGCCGGGTTCAGGATCAACGATAATGGGTTATGCAGGGATTACAAGTCAAGATGTTCAACCTAATTCTGATGCTTATTTTCACGCTTTTAGTATTCAACAAGTAACTAATAATGTTAAAACTAAAACTTGTCAAATTAATACCGCAACCGGAAATGCAGTGCCTACTGCAAATGCAGGAACTGATTTTACAATCCCGAAAAGTACCCCTTTTGTTTTGACTGGATCTGGAACTGATGCTAATGGTGATGTATTAACCTATAACTGGGAACAATTTGACAATGCGGCTTCAACAGCCACTGGAGCAAGTTCTGCTGCGAGTGCTACAAGAACTTCAGGACCAACCTTTCGTTCTTATAATTCTACCTCTTTACCAATTAGATACTTCCCTAATTTGTCAAGAGTATTAGCAGGAGCAACTACCACTACCGGAACAGAAATAACCGTTGAAGCCCTACCATCAGTAGCGAGAACTATGAACTTCAGATTTACTGTTCGTGACAACAGAGCAGGAGGTTCGGCAAACAATAGTGATGATATGATCGTTACTGTTAATGGTACCGCTGGACCATTTACTGTCAATTCTCCTAATACGGCAGTTTCTTTCGTTGGAGGAAGTTCACAAACTATTACTTGGGCAGTTGCTGGTACAACTGCAAATGGTGTAAATTGCGCTAATGTTGATATTCTTTTATCTACTGATGCTGGTACAACATGGTCAACTTTATTAGCGGCTACTCCAAATGACGGAACACAAGCTGTGACAATTCCAAATACTCCAGGAACAACAAACAGAATCATGGTAAGAGGAACCAATCATATTTTCTTTGATGTTTCTAACACTAACTTTACCATTTCTGCAGGTGCTGCTCCAGATACTGTTGCACCAACGGCTCCAACTTTATCTGCTGCTGGAACTACCACAACTTCGACAAACTTATCTTGGTCTGGTGCTACGGATAATATAGCAGTAACTGGGTACGATGTCTTTAGAAATGGCGTTTTAATTGGTTCTACAACTACTGCAACTACTTTTTCAGTAACCGGTTTAATCGCTTCAACAGTTTATTCATTCACTGTAAAATCAAAAGATGCTGCTGGAAATGTTTCACCTGATAGCAATAGTGTAAGTGTTACAACTTTAACTCCAGCTCCT
>JBIKRP010000087.1:0-7319 GCA_044349145.1 Flavobacterium sp. | reverse complement strand
TTGCGCAAGGCTTTGCAGGGAAAATATATTGTACAAGCCCTACTGCGGCGATTGCTAAGTTGATTTTATTAGACAGCGCCAAAATTCAAGAAGAAGAAGCCAATATGGCCAATAAAGGACAATATTCGAAACACGAAAAAGCAGAACCTTTATATACGGTACAACAAGCGGAAGTGGTATTTCCCCATTTTAGAATAATTAAAATCAATGAAACTGTCAATTTGGACGCTGAGATTTCGGCTGTTTTTACCAATGCAGGTCATATTATTGGCGCCTGCACGATTCAATTGGAAGCGGAGGGAAAGACTTTGGTTTTTTCAGGTGATATTGGAAGAGATGACGATGTGTTGCTTTTTCCGCCTACAAAACCGCACAAAGGAGATTATATCTTTTTAGAAAGCACTTATGGCAACCGAATTCATCCAGATACTGATGTGAAATTAGAACTAGAATCCTACATTAACAATACTGTTGCAAAAGGCGGGACCGTCATTATTCCGAGTTTTGCTGTCGAACGTGCGCAAACCATCATGTATTTGCTTTGGCAGCTTAAAGAAGAAGGACGAATTCCAGAAATACCCTACGTTATTGATACGCCTATGGGAATTAGTGTTTTGCAAGTTTTTGAAAACAGCAAGAAATGGCACAAAATACCAGAGCACGAATATGTCGCGATGTGCAAAATGTTTTCGATGAATTCGGATTATCAAGAGACCATTGCTACAATTTTCGATAGTCAACCGAAAGTGATTATTGCGGCAAGTGGCATGATTACAGGTGGTCGCGTTTTAAGTTATTTGGAACGCTATATTGAGTTGCCTGAAACCACTGTCATTATTATTGGGTATCAAGCCGAAGGTACACGAGGGCGAAAATTACTGGAAGGCGCAACTGAATTGAAAATCCGAGGGAAATATTATGCGGTTCATGCAAATATTTTGGAGATTCAAAGTTTGTCCGCTCATGGAGATCAAAATGATCTACTGAATTGGCTGAGCGCTCTTGAAAACAAGCCGGCCAAAGTTTTCTTGGTGCACGGCGAGAATCAACCCGCGGATGAACTTCGTATTAAAATTCAAGAAAAATATCGGTTTGACTGTGTCGTTCCATTAATGGGTCAAGAAGTTGAATTATAAATATTTAACAAGATTTTGGTTTGCGACTTCTCTTTAATCCTTACTTTTGCGGCATGAAATTTCAAAAATCCATGAGCCTTTTTTTAGCTTTTTTCCTGTTCCTTTCGAACATGGGACTTGCGATGAATGTGCATTATTGTGGTGATGAAATAGCCTCTGTTTCACTTAATACAAATCTTAATTCTTCCGCTACGGAGGAAAGTTGTTGCGGTAGCGTCGAAGAACAATCCCATTGTTGTTCAGACAAAGTTGTTCATTTTGAAAAGAAAACCGACCAAGCTACTGTTTTTACTTTTCAATTAGATAGTGTCGATGTTTTTGTTTATAACACTTGGCAGCCTATTGTTTTTTCACCTTTTTCGGTTAATGAATTCAATAGAAGTTCGGAATATTCTTTCCAATCGAATGCACCGCCGCTCTTCAAGTTGTATTCTCAATATATTTTCTACGATTGTTGTTAATGTTTTTTTTAAAAGGAAAATCTTATTCCATATATTAAAACATTAGAACATTTTTATGAAAAAACAACTTCCATTACTTCTCGTAATGATTTTTTGCTCGATGCAACTCTCTGCTCAAGACACGTTGAAAACAGTAAAGGTAGAATCTACACGAAAAAGTATTTTAAAGTCATTTGCTGTTACTGGAAATACATCAGTAATGACAAGCAAAGAATTGCTCAAGGCCGCGTGTTGTAACCTAGCGGAAAGCTTTGAAACCAATCCGTCTATTGACGTCAATTTTTCCGATGCGCTAACCGGAACCAAACAAATCAAAATGCTGGGATTGACGAGTCCATATTTGATGATTACGGAGGAAAACATTCCTTCGGTTCGTGGCGCTTCACAGGCCTATGGTTTGTCTTTTACTCCCGGGACATGGGTCGAAAGCATACAAATTACGAAAGGCGCAGGTTCTGTGGTAAACGGCTATGAAAGCATATCAGGACAAATCAACACAGAGTTACTAAAGCCACTAAATGACATTCCGTTTTTCTTAAATGCCTATGGATCGACGGATTCTCGTTATGAATTAAACACTCATTTCAACAAGAAAATTTCGCCAAACTGGGCGACTAGTTTATTTGTACATGGAAACACACGAGTGGCGAAAAACGATCAAAATGGCGATGGGTTTTTGGATAATCCACTAGGGAAGCAAATCAATTTAATAAATCGCTGGCAATATGCCAGTCAAGAATCGGGTTTGGTTTCGTTTTTTAGTATCAAGTATATGAATGATGAGAAGCAAACAGGCGAAGTCAATTTTAATAAAGATCGAGATAAATTGACCACCAATTTTTGGGGTTCGGAAATCAATTCTGAGAGAGTCGATTTTAGTTCTAAAGTCGGCTATGTTTTTAAAGACATTCCCAATCAGAGTATTGGTTTTCAAAATGCGTATAGCAGTCATCGCCAAAGTTCCTATTTTGGTTTAAACACCTACGATATCAAGCAAAGTAGTTATTTTTCTAATCTGATATTTAACTCCATTATCAGCAATATCAAGAATAAGTTTGCTGCTGGTTTAAACTTTACGTCCGATCAATATCAAGAGTTTGTCAATGCGATTGACTACAGCAGAATTGACAATTCAGCAGGAGGTTTTTTCGAATATACGTATGACAATCAAGATAATTTCAGTGTGATTTTAGGAGGCAGAGTTGATTATCACAATCGACTTGGTGTATTTGCAACGCCGCGTTTGCATCTCAGATACAATCCATGGGAACAAGGAGTGATAAGATTTTCGGCTGGAAGAGGACAAAGAGCTGCCAATATTTTTGCGGAGAATCAGCAACTATTTGCTAGTTCAAGACAATTTGAAATTCTTGATACGAATGGAAAAATCTACGGATTAGATCCGGAAATTGCGTGGAATTATGGTGTTAGTCTTGGACAAAAATTCGTTATTTTCGGCAAAAAAGCAGATGTTGGTTTAGATTTTTACCGAACAGATTTCCAAAATCAAGCTGTTGTCGACATGTTCGAAAGTCCACAGAAAGCTGTATTTTACAACTTGAAAGGGAAATCATTTGCCAACAGTTTGCAAGTGGATTTCAACGTCGAGTTGATGAAGCACCTCGATTTACGAACAGCTTACAAATACTATGATATTTCTACAGATTATCTTTCTGGAACGTATCAGCGGCCGTTACAAGCCAAGCATCGATTTTTTGCAAACGTAGAATATGCAACACATATTTCTGACACAGGGCAACAATGGCGCATGGATGCCACGGTCAATTGGTTTGGGAAGCAACAGTTACCGAACACGTCAACAAATGCTGCAATAGATAGACTGCCTGAATTTTCGCCTTCTTTTTCTACCTTGAATATGCAAATTACGTTGCAACAATCGCGTAATTTTGAAATGTATTTTGGCGGGGAAAATATCGGGAATTACCGCCAGAGAAGAGCAATCTTAGGTGCTATGAATCCGTTCGGCGCCAACTTTGACACTTCAATAATTTACGCACCAGTTTTTGGGCAAATGTTTTATGCAGGCATGAGATTCAAAATTAGATAACTATTAAAATTTAATAAAATGAAAAATTTAGTAATGATCATGTGTTTGATTTTCGTTGGATTATCTGCACAAGCTCAAGAGGCAAAAAATAAAAATGCAAAATACTCCATTGAGGTCAATGGAAATTGTGAGCAATGTAAGAAGCGCATTGAAAAAGCAGCATACAGCGTATCGGGAGTTAAATCGGCGATTTGGTCTGTAGAAACGCATCAACTAGATTTAATTCTAAATGAAGAAAAAACTTCAATTTCAGCAGTGAAGAAAGCGGCAGCAAAAGTTGGTCATGATGCGGAGGAAGAGAAAGCTTCGGATGAAGTATATGACAATTTGCATCATTGCTGCAAGTATCAACGGGAAAAGTAGTTACGTTAAGATAACTTTAAAATAGAGGATAAGATTGTGGTTGAAGTAAATTATTCTTACTTTCACGCACTCAAATTTCAATTACAATCACACTTATGAATCATTTCGAATGGACCCAATTACTAAATCCAGAGTTTTATATTACTTTTGAAGTTGCTGGAATCCAACTCGGATTGTACATTGTTTTGTTTATTGTTTTTGCTGAAACCGGCTTGTTTGCAGGATTTTTTCTTCCCGGTGATAGTTTGCTTTTCCTCTCGGGAATTTATAGCCGCGACCTTGTACAAAATGTCGCTTTTTTAGATAGTGATTTTATAAATGTCATGCTGTTATCAACAGCTGTAGCTATTTCGGGAATATTCGGAAATATGATTGGCTATTGGTTTGGCGCGAAGAGTGGCTATTACTTATTTAAAAAGGAAGATTCCTTTTGGTTTAAGAAAAAATACTTGTTGCAATCGAAAGATTTCTTTGAAAAATATGGTGGGAAGGCGATAATTTTCGCGCGTTTTTTACCCATTTTTAGAACATTTGCGCCAATTGTTGCTGGAATCGTGTCGATGGATAAGAAGAAATTTATGTTCTTTAATATTTTGAGTTCGTTTCTTTGGTCTTTCGTTCTCATTTTTGCAGGCCATTATTTGTATGGTGTTTTTCTCAAACAAGGCATCGATTTAAAACATCATATTGAGTGGATAATTATTGGTATTATATTAGTTTCGACTACCCCGGTTTTTATAAAGTTATTGAAAAAGCGTCCGGAAGGTAAAGCATAAAAAAAATCCGAAGCTTCCAACTTCGGATTTTTAATTTCATCAGTAAGTGAAACTTACATCATTCCGGGCATTCCACCTCCCATTGGCATTCCACCTCCGGTACTTTCTTCTTTTATGTCAATTAAAGCACATTCAGTTGTTAGAATCATTCCCGCAACAGATGCTGCATTTTCTAAAGCAACTCTCGTTACTTTCTTGGGATCGATAATACCAGCTTTTAGCATATCTACATATTCGTCTGTTTTGGCATTATAACCAAAATCGCCTTTTCCTTCAGCCACTTTTGCTACAACAACCGAACCTTCTAAACCAGCGTTTTCAACAATAGTTCTCAAAGGTGATTCTACAGCACGAGAAATGATTTGGATACCGGTGGCTTCATCTGCATTGTCAGCTTTTACGTTTTTCAATACGTTTTTAGCTCTTAGCAATGCTACACCGCCACCAGCAACAATGCCCTCTTCAACAGCAGCGCGAGTAGCATGAAGCGCGTCGTCAACTCTGTCTTTTTTCTCTTTCATTTCTACTTCAGAAGCAGCTCCAACATAAAGAACAGCAACACCACCAGCCAATTTAGCCAATCTTTCTTGCAATTTTTCTTTATCATACTCAGATGTAGAAGCTTCCATTTGACCTTTGATTTGATTTACTCGGTTTTTGATCATGTCCGCTGCACCAGCGCCACTCACAACAGTTGTATTGTCTTTGTCAATAGTCACTCTTTTAGCTGTTCCCAACATGTCAATAGTAGTGTGTTCTAGCGTATAACCTCTTTCTTCTGAAATTACAGTACCACCGGTTAGGATAGCAATATCCTCTAACATCGCTTTTCTTCTGTCGCCGAAACCAGGGGCTTTCACAGCAGCTATTTTTAGTGCGCCACGCAACTTATTCACCACTAAAGTTGACAGTGCTTCACCATCAACATCCTCAGCAATAATTAGTAAAGGTTTTCCTGATTGTGCCACTGGCTCAAGAACAGGAAGTAATTCCTTTAATGAAGATACTTTTTTATCATATAGAAGAATGTAAGGATTTTCCAATTCCGCTTCCATTTTCTCGGGATTGGTCACAAAATAGGGAGATAAATAACCTCTGTCGAATTGCATTCCTTCTACAACATCAACATAAGTTTCAGTTCCTTTGGCTTCTTCCACTGTAATAACACCTTCTTTACCTACTTTCGCAAAGGCATTGGCAATTAATTCGCCAATTACTTCATCATTATTTGCTGAAATTGAAGCGATTTGTTTGATTTTCTCAGAATTGCTTCCAACTACCTTTGCCTGTTTTCCAAGGTCGGCAACTATAGCCTCAACTGCTTTGTCAATTCCTCTTTTTAGGTCCATTGGATTGGCTCCAGCAGCGACGTTTTTCAAACCTTCTTTAACGATTGCTTGCGCTAGGACTGTTGCGGTTGTCGTTCCGTCACCAGCTAAATCGTTGGTTTTAGAAGCCACTTCCTTTACCATTTGTGCCCCCATATTTTCAAGCGGGTCTTGCAATTCAATTTCTTTAGCTACTGTCACACCATCTTTAGTAACAGTTGGTCCACCGAAAGATTTTCCGATAATTACATTTCGTCCTTTTGGACCCAAAGTAACTTTTACAGCGTTTGCTAATGCATCTACACCACGTTTTAATCCGTCACGTGCTTCAATATCAAATTTTATGTCTTTTGCCATTTTTTTGCTTTTATTTATTTTTAATTATTGAATTAGATGATCGCTAAAATATCATCTTCGCGCATCATCAAATAATCTTTTCCGTCTAGTTTTAACTCTGTACCAGCATACTTTCCGTATAAAACTGTATCACCAATTTTAACCGTCATTGTGTGATCTTTGGTGCCGTTCCCAACAGCTACAACAGTTCCTTTTTGAGGTTTTTCTTTCGCGGTGTCTGGTATGAAAATTCCAGACGCTGTTTTGGTTTCTGCAGCTACAGGTTCGATTAGAACTCGATCTGAAAGTGGTTTAATTTTTAATGCCATAATGTTTTTGTTTTATTATTTATTGTGTCAAATTTCGATGTTGCCAAGCCTTTCAGAAAATATGCCATCCGTAAAAAACTGACAATTTTACTTAAAAAAAATGCCAGCATTGTCAAGCTGGCATTTCATATATTTTGGATAGAATTTATTTTTTCGCTGGTTCAGCAGTCGCTGGTGTTGCAGGAGCAGGTGCTTCAGTTTGTGGAGCAGCTTCCTTAGCTGGAGTTGCAGCAGCAGGTTCCGCTTTTTTAGCAGCGCCGGCTTCTGTTTGATCTATAATTTTTGAATCGGTATCGCTTAAAGTTCCAGAAAAACTTAGACTAGAAAGCATGATTAAGACAATCAAGATGGTTGCTAAATACCAAGTGCTTTTGTCTAGGAAATCGGTTGTTTTCTGAACGCCACCAATCATTTGTGATCCACCTAGCGAAGAAGAAAGTCCGCCTCCTTTAGGATTTTGAACCATGATAACGATTATCAATAGAAAACATACTATTGTGATTAAAACTAAAAAAATTGAAA
>JBIKRP010000086.1:0-7352 GCA_044349145.1 Flavobacterium sp. | reverse complement strand
GTAAAACGCCTAAATTGTAGCCTGCACTTTCAAGTTTATTTTCAGAATCATCAGTGGACTTATATGAATTTTGCACGAAACTGTTCACTTTTAATTTAACCGCTTCTTTGTGTTCTTCACTACTCGGATTTGTGATTGCAAATAAAATAATGATGCCTAGTGTGATAATAATTGTCCAATTCTGTTTTTTCATAAAATTTGATTTTAGTTTCTTTTCTTTCATGTTGTTCTGTAAATAGTTGTTGATTTTAGTCAACCTATTTTAGGACGAGAGGTCGAGCAAAATTGCTGGGAACGCTTCCGTGGCTTTGCGCAGTGGCTTGTGATTCAAGTATGAGCTCTCCAACCACAAACCCAATTTTGGCTGGCAGCATTTTTTCCGCAGGAAAAAACCAAGCCCCAGCCATTAAGCAAAACCACTGTTAGCGCATGTTGCTACTCAATGATTTCATGGTTGCACATAAAATCAGCTATATTATTTTCATGATTTACCTTGCATTAATTCATTTTTAAAGGGTCTTGTTCGGCTCTCATAAATACAGTTCCTGCTTTTTTGTATTTCATTATTTTGCCTTTGACACATAAAGAATACATTCCATTTCCCATGCCTTCTGTAAGGTTTATAAATTTTACTTCTTCAACTGTACAATCATTTTCTATTGCAACATGTTTTCTTAATCGTTCATTCTTTTTTTTCTCAACAAAATCTGCTCCTAAATTGCAATCGGTACTTGTGTTTGCAGTAGTTTGTAATTTTTTGTCTTCTGCATTCACATATTCCCAAGTATTGTCATTTTTTAAAATAACTTTTTTTCCATCTTCTGTTGTTGCTTTTTTGTTTTGAGCAGATACTAAAGTGGACGCCAATAATAAACTGCAAATAAATAATTTTTTCATTTTTCAATTGTTTTAAGGTTTGTTATTTGTTTTGTTATTTGTTTTGTTGGACGGCGGTTTCAAATTGCTAACGCAACTTTAAGCTAAAATACACAAAAAAAATTAGATGTTTATTTTTCCCAAAATCATTTCATTGAAAACTTCCGAAGGAGATCTTACATCAAGGACTTTTCTTGGTCGCTCATTTAGTTCTCTCTGGATATTTTTAAGGTATGCTTTTGAGTGTATTGACAAATCGGTTCCTTTTGGAAAGTAATCTCTTAAAAGACCATTTGTGTTCTCGTTGGTGGGTCGTTCCCAAGGACTGTATGGATGTGTGAAATAGACTTTTACTTTGGTATTTTTAGTAAATAGTTTATGCTGCGCCATTTCAGTTCCATTATCATAGGTAAGACTTTTTTTCATGAGTTTTGGTAGCTTTTTAAACTCTTCTTCAAAAGCTTTTCGGACAGTTTCTGCTTCTTTATTTTCTAAATGAACTAATATCACTGCGCGAGTGGTTCTTTCCACTAGAGTGCCTATAGCGGACTTGTGCTCTTTTCCTATGATTAGGTCACCTTCCCAATGGCCTGGAATTTCACGTCCCTGTACTTCCAGCGGACGTTCATCGATGGTTATTCTGTCAGTAATCTTTACATCGCGCACAGCTTTTGTATGCCTTGATCCTCGAGTTTTTCTTTTCTGTCGAAGCTGTTTAATGAGTTCTTCCTTAAGTGTTTTTTTGCTATGTAGGTAGATATAAAAATAGATGGTTTCGTGGCTTAACTGCATACTTTTTTGATTAGGATATTTCTTTTTTAAAGATAATGAAATCTGTTCTGGCGACCATCTTTTTCTCAATCTTGAAAGCACATATTTCAACAGTATTTTGTTGGATAGAATCTTTGATCTGCCATAGTTTTTCTCACTGCTAATTCTAGCTGATCTAACGTGTGAATGAAAAGCACTATAAGAATTATAATACGTGTTTTTTATCTCTCTAGAGATAGTAGACTTATGCCTGCCAAGTAAAATAGCAATGGAAGAAGCAGACAATCCCTTGTCTAAATACTTCTCAATCTGAACCCGTTCTTGAAGGTTCATTCGTTTAATTGTTTGACTCATAACAACACAAAATTAATGTTAATTGTGTTGCGTTAGTTTTCTGAATCGGCGGACAATATCCGCTAACGTTTCCTTACTATAGCTTGTGGCGGCTTATGGAAAGCTTTTTTTCCATAACCGCCCAAGCGAAGTTATGAAAAGTAAACGAACAATTTACCGAAAAACTAGCCAAAAGATTTAGCATGTGTTGGCGGTTGACCATTTGTATAGATATTTTTCATAGATTTGTCAAGTTATGAAATTTTATGAAAAATATCCACAGTTAAAAGAAAAAGACTTTTTGTCAAAAGTACTTACCAGTACTGTATTTTCTACAATGTCACTTGAAGATCAGCAAGTTCCAAAAACTAAGATCGTAAAAATCATTAATGGTGTTTTGAAAGAAAAGGAATTAAAAGGAAACCAATTCTTCACCAATCAACTGGGATAATATTTCATAATTCCCATTATCAGCCTCTTTCATTGCTCCAATATAAAACTTTCTACTTTCGCCTTCACGGAAATATAATTCCAAAGGTTGATAGCCAAATTTCATTGCAACTATATTCATTAAAATTCTTCCAGTTCTTCCGTTTCCATTATTGAATGGATGAATTTTAATGAATTCGTAATGAGAATAAACTAGACAATCAATATGTTCACTACGATTTTTAGCAATAGAAATTTTAAAGTTTAAATTGTCAATAAACTGATACATTGCTTGTAAAACTAAAGTTGGTTTTGGTGGCATAAGTTGTCCAACTGTAACTTCTGTAGTTCTCCATTTTCCAGCCCAATCATAAAGTTGCCCAAAAGCAATTTTGTGAATATCAAGAATAAGATTTGTGGAAAGTAAAATTTCAGTGTCTAATTCAAAAACGTAAAGTTCAGCATTTGCAATACCTTTTGCTTCGACTTCGTTGATTTGATTCTTGTCTGTTAAACCGAGTAAATTATCATCGGGGAATGGTGTCCAGTTTGTTTGATTATCATTCATTTTTCAAAGATAATATTTTTTCCACTTCTCTCGAGCTGCATTACCGCCCACCTTTCGCTAACTCTGATAATACAATAACTATGCTCTTTAATTGGCCGGATAGGTTTTTACTGTAACTTCTGTATTTTCAAATATAGTATTCTTTTCATATGAGTTGGCACCGCTTGCATTATTTCGAAACTTGGTATTTTTTGTTGTTAAAATTTCGGATTTATATTTATACAGCGAAGATTGAAAATCGGGGACAAAGAGTAATATTTATAATACTTTATGTCTTAAAAACTTTTCCTTAGAAAGTAATTAGTTAATTCGTTCAAAGTCTTTTTAGATAATCAACCTTATTGAATTCTAGCTTTTTTTAAACTTGAATATTGCTTGCTTTTATAAATCAATAATCCGAATAAAAAAAGAATCAAAATCGGCTCTAATATCACAAAAAGATAAATATTCAATTCTTCATAGGTACATCCTAGCTTGTGCGCGTAAAAATCAATGCAGCTACAGCACCAATTGAAAAAATTATTTACGGAATCTTGTTGAAATAAATCAGAGTATAGTTCTGCTGCAGATTTGTATTTTTTCATAATTAGCTATGCACACAATTTTAGTGGCGATTAAAATTTTAAAAGTATTAAAAAAACATAAAATTGTCAAGCGCAAAATATCAAGTCTCAAATCCTGCAATTATCCGGAGTGATTACAATGCATGCTACGGCATGTGTTAAAATAAAAAAAATGGCTTAAAATAAATACCTAATTCGAAAGCGCTTTTTGTAAAACGTCAGCAAAAAGTGCACTGACAAATCACATACATTTTGTTAAAGCTTTTTAGGTGTATAACAAGCAAGTTAGTGCTATTTTCTTGTAAGCTTAAAACAGCTATTTTCCTTGTTAAATTAGTGATTTTACTTATGGCATTTTATCTACAAGATTTTGTAAAAACTCAAGTATTTGGTTTGAGAACAAGTCTATAGGGCTCACTCGTACCAATGAACTCTAAAATCGCTTTAGAGTTCATTTTTTTTACGGTAATTTTTGAATTAAATTTTCAAGAAAATTGATTGTTTGGTGTGACAACAATCCTATAGTGCTCACAAAAAGCCTTTCTTATTGAAAGGCTTTTTTGTTTTATTATTTTTTGGAAATAAAAAAAGGCTGTAATTATAAATTACAGCCTTCAAAATATTTATTGAAATGGTTAGTTTTTACTAACAATAAACTTTTGTTTGAATGGTTTGTTATCAATCAACAAGTCTAACACATATAAGCCGTTGGAAAGGTTTGAAACATCAATACTGTTTTCTACTTTGTTTATTGATTTTACAGCACGCCCGCTAATATCTATAACTTGTCCAGAAACTGTATCGAATGAAAAAGGAATGTTGATATTTAATACTTCAGAAGTTGGATTAGGGAAAATCGCAACAGTTGAGAAATCAAAAGCTTGTGAACTTAAAACTGCAGGTAACTCAACCAAACTTCCTCCTGCCGGTAAAGCAACCCATAGTCCGAAAGCAGCTCCATTACTGTTTACAGCTGGATTAAGAAATCCACTAGCAACGACTACTAATGCTGCCCCTTGTAAATTCAATGTTTGTAGAGGAGCATTGTATCTTGCTACTAAAACAGCTCCGTCCGCACTTTTAACATCTAAAACATAATCAGATGTTGGCAATTCCAAATAATCGGAATTAAAATTTGGAAATGAAATATCGTTCACAACTGTTCCACCAGAATTTGCCTCAACTACATCCACTGTTGGTGCATCTGTAGAACCATGGTTTACCAAAACATCAGTGTTCGCAGTATTTGTAGCTGCTTCTCTTCCTTGTGCAAAAACAGATAATCCAAAAGGCTGTGCAGGAGTATATCCAGTTGGGCTAACAATTCCATTTGCAACTAAAACATAAGTTTCACCCGCTGTTAAGGTTGGTGCAATGTTGTAAATACTTTGTGCAACAGATGTACTTGTCCCTGGAGCAATGTCAATTTGTATTGGAGTTCCCGCTGGGGCATCAACGAAAGGAGTTGCAGTTCTAAAAGCGAAATCGTTCAATAACAGGTCACCGTTCACATATACATCTACCAATGCTGCTGCTGCATCTGCTGAATTATGAATAACTTGAACTCTAGCAGTCGGAGGAGGAGTTACCAAAGGTAATGGAATTAATGCACCACCAGAAGCTAAAGCAACATACAAACCGAATGCAGGTCCGTCGCTATTGCCAGCTGGATTTAAAAAACCACTAGCCAATACCGTTAATGCCGCACCTTGCAAGTTTAATGTAGCAAGTGGTGCTGAATAAGTAGCCACCGTAACTGTGCCCGTAGCGTCTTTCACTGCTAACACATAATCTGCTGTTGGAAATTCCAAATAGCCGGAAGTGAAATTTGGATAAGAAATATCATCTACAATGGTGCCAGCTGGAACACTAGTTTCAACAACGTCCACTGTTGGAGCATCCGTAGAACCATGATTTACCAAAACATCGGTAGAAGTTGCGAAAGATGCAGTTTCTCTTCCTTGAGCGAAGACAGATAGTCCGAAAGGTTGCGCAGGGGCATATCCAGTAGGACTTACAATTCCATTTGCAATAACGACATACGTTTCTCCTGACGTTAATGTTGGAGCAATGTTATAAATACTTTGTGCAACAGAAGTACTTGTACCTGGAGCGATGTCGATTTGAATTGGCACACCTGCTGGAGCATCAATAAATGGTGTGGCAGTTCTGAATGCGAAATCGTTTAAAAGAATTGTTCCATTTAAATAAACATCAACCACAGCTGCTGCTGCATCGGCTGAATTGTGAATAACTTGGACTCTAGCCGTTTGTGCTAGTGATGCATGTGCGCTAAACAAAGCGACACCTGCGACGAATAAGTGAGTAAATTTTTTCATAATTGTTTGTTTTTTTTTGTAATTAATGGTCAAATATAGTTTACTCTTTTGAAATAAATATTAAACAAAACAATGTTTGTATTTATTTTAACCATTGTGAAATATTGTTAAATAGCTGATTATTACAAGTTAACAATAAGTGTACTATTTTGGGAGTATAGACGCTAATTATAAAAGTATTACTTTTAAACAATGCTTAAATTATTCTATAAGCAAATGAAAGAACTTCCTTATAATTCTCAGTAATCGAGAAAAATGGCTACAACTCACATTACAAAAAAAAGGTGTTCGACCTTTATTCCCAAAAAAAAAGGCCGTAACGCGAACGTTACAGCCTTTTGACTTAAAAAGATACTTAACTTACTATTTTTTGCTTACCACAATTTTTTGTTGAAATGGCTTGCTATCAATCGTTAAATTTACAATATAAATAGCGTTCGCAAGATTAGATACATCAAGATTAGTATCTCCTTTACGTAATAATTTTATTATTCTTCCACTCATATCCGTTAAGGTTCCCGAAAAAGAAGTATACGAAAAAGGAACATAAATCTTTAATACATCCGAAACTGGGTTTGGTGATACAGCCACTAAAGAAGTATTAAAGTTTTCTGTGCTTAAAGGCGCGAAAGGCAGTGGGATTAAATTTCCTCCACTTGCTAAGGCAACCCATAATCCAAATTCTGGTCCATCACTATTTTGAGTAGGATCTAAGAAACCGCTTGCTACTACTGTAATGGCTTGACCTTGCAAGTTCAAACTTTCGAGCGGCGCACTATACGATGCCACTGTATTAGTTCCAGTTGCATCTCTAACATCTATAATATAATTTGAAGTAGGCAACTCTAAGTACGCTGAATTGAAGTTAGGAAATGAAATATCATCAACAATTGTTACGTTTGGTATCCCAACATTTACGATATCCACTGTTGGTGCATCGGTAGATCCATGATTTACCAAAACATCTGTGTTAGCACCATTTGAAGCTGTTTCTCTTCCTTGCGCAAAAACTGATAATCCAAATGGTTGTGATGGCGTATATCCTGTTGCACTTACAATTCCGTTAGCAACTAAAACATAAGTTTCTCCCTCTGTTAAGGTTGGCGCAATATTAAAAATACTCTCTGCAACTGATGCACTTGTGCTTGGTGCAATATCTATTTGAATTGGTGTTGCTGCTGGCGCATCAATAAATGGCGTTGCAGTTCTGAAAGCGAAATCATCCAATAGAAGAGCTCCGTTTAAATATACATCTACCAAAGCTGCAGCTGCATCCGCTGAGTTGTGAATTACTTGAACTCGAGCTGTTGGAGTAGGTGGCGTCACTAATGGCAATGGAATTAAATTTCCACCACTTGGCAAAGCAACCCATAATCCAAATGCTGGTCCATCGCTATTTTGAGTAGGATCTAAGAATCCACTAGCAACTACTGTCAATGATGTTCCTTGCAATCCTAATGTTGCTAATGGTGC
>JBIKRP010000118.1:0-6213 GCA_044349145.1 Flavobacterium sp. | reverse complement strand
ATCTTTGGCAAAATAACTCGCAATCATGTCCGCTCCAGCTCTTTTTATAGCAGTCACTTGTTCCATCATTACGGCGTCGTGATCGAGCCAGCCGCGTTGTGATGCCGCTTTGATCATGGCATATTCACCAGAAACTTGGTACACTGCTACAGGAACTTCAACGGCGTTTTTAACTTCACGCACGATATCTAGGTAAGAAATTCCCGGTTTTACCATGACAATGTCGGCGCCTTCTTCGATATCCATAAGGGTTTCGCGAATGGCTTCGATGCGGTTGTGGTAATCCATTTGGTAAGTTTTCTTGTCTTTGGGAATGTTTTGCAAATCGACAGGCGCGCTATCGAGTGCGTCGCGAAATGGGCCGTAATGCGCAGAAGCATACTTGGCGCTGTAAGCCAATATTCCGGTATTGATATAGCCTGCGTGTTCTAGGGCGTCACGGATTTCGAGAATTCTTCCGTCCATCATATCACTTGGCGCTACGAAATCGGCTCCAGCTTCGGCATGCGAAACACTCATTTCTGCTAAGATAGCTGAAGTAATATCATTGGCAATTTGACCATTTTCGATTATGCCGTCATGGCCAAAAGAAGAAAACGGATCGAGTGCAACGTCTGTCATGACGAGCATTCCAGGCGTGGCATTTTTTACGGTTTTGATGGCGCGTTGCATCAACCCGTTTGGATTTAAGGCTTCGGTGCCTTTGTTGTCCTTGAGATTATCGGGTACTTTTACGAAAAGCAACACTGACTTTAGTCCAAGTTTCCAAAGTTCATGCACTTCCTTCTCGATATTATCAAGGCTCATGCGGAAATAGTTCGGCATCGATGGAATTTCTTCTTTGATGCCTTTGCCTTCTACGACAAAAAGCGGCACGATAAAGTCGTTGGGAGAAATAATGGTTTCGCGAACGAGGGAGCGAATGGCTTCGTTGGTTCTGAGTCTTCTATTTCGATTTAGTGGAAACATATTTTTAAGTTTTTAGCCGTTAGCTTTTAGCGCTCAGCTTTGTTATTAATCCGTTGAGCATTTTCTTTACTTCTTCTACTTGTGACAGTAACTTTTGAGCATTCTCATTTTCAATAAAATTTAAATCCATTCCCAATAAAATTTGATATTCTAATTCATTTGCAGAACCAAATGCAACGAATAAAAATCTACAAAAATCTTTGTCAGAATTTCTTCCGCAACCTTCTGCAATATTTGTAGGGATGGAGCTTGAAGATCTTTTCATTTGACTAATTAATCCAAACATTTCGTCTTTAGGAAAAGATTTCGTGTTTGTATATACATCCAATGTTAATTGGTGTGCCTTTTCCCAAACTAAAAACTTCTTATAATCTCTCATAACCTTAAATCTGACGGCTGATTGCTGACAGCTAATTTACCCAATTTCTAGGTTCTTCTAAAACGCTAATTAACTTTTCTTCTTCGCTTCCTGCCTCCGGATGATGATCATACACCCACTGCACGTGCGGCGGCAAACTCATCAAAATACTTTCGATGCGGCCGTTGGTTTTGAGTCCAAATAAAGTGCCTTTATCGTGAACGAGATTGAATTCGACGTAGCGCCCGCGACGAATTTCTTGCCAAGTTCTATTGGCGGCTGTAAATGGTAATTCTTTTCTTCTCTCTACAATGGGAACATACGCTTGAAGAAAACTGTTGCCGACTTCCGTGACAAAGTTGTACCAATCTTCCATTTGCATGGACTCGGTTGCTTTGCAATAATCAAAGAACAAACCTCCGATTCCGCGGGCTTCATGACGATGTGCATTCCAGAAATATTCGTCGCATTGCTTTTTGTATTTGGGATAAAACTCGATGTTATGTTTGTCGCAAGCGGTTTTGCATGTTTGGTGAAAATGAATGGCGTCTTCCTCGAACAAATAATAAGGCGTGAGATCTTGTCCACCGCCAAACCATTGTTGAATGATATTGCCTTGTTCGTCATACATTTCGAAGTAGCGCCAGTTGGCATGAACGGTTGGCACCATCGGACTTTTGGGATGAATAACGAGACTCAGTCCACAAGCGAAAAAATCTGCTTCACCGACATTGAATAGTTGACGCATTGCTTCAGGTAATTTACCATGAACCGCAGAAATATTGACACCGCCTTTTTCGAAAACCTTTCCGTTTTCGATTACGCGCGTTCTTCCGCCTCCGCCTTCGGGTCGTTTCCAAAGATCTTCGAGAAATTTGGTTTGGCCATCTACGGCCTCGAGACCTTGACAGATTTGATCTTGAAGTTGGTGAATGTAATTGAGGAATTTAGTTTTCATGCGAATGGTATTCTGATTTCAATAATCCAAAATAGACGATATCTTCTAATGTGGCGTAACCGTTTTTGAATTCTTGTCGCAAAACACCTTCTTTTTGGAAGCCGTGTTTAAGCGCAATTTGTTGACTGGCTGCATTTACTTTTGAAGTACAAATAAACACTTTATTCATTTGCAAGTTATTAAAGCAAAAGGAGATAACTTGTGAAACCGCTTCGGTAATAAATCCTTTTCCTTCGAAATTCTTGTCGATGAAATACGCCAATTCACATTTTAATATTTTTAAATCAATATTCTTGATGCAAACATATCCGATGAGTTGGTTCGATTCTAAATTACGCAAATAATAAAAATAACCGTCTTTGTCGTTTTGCTTTCTTTTGTTCTTCTCTATAAATTCGATGGTTTTCTCAAGATCGGAACAATTCGAAATCGTCACTGGAAAAGTACTTTGGATATGCGCTCTATTGTTCTCAATCAAAGTGTAAAACTCTGTGGCGAGAATAGCATCGATGGTTTCCAATGTCCAATTTTCGAGCGACTTCATTAGATTTCTTTTTGAATGCTGTTTATTTTGGAATAAATTTCCACAGAAAACGTTTTGCTTTCTGTTTGAATATAGTTGTAGACTTCACTAGCTTTTTCCGTCAATTTGAATTTGCTTTCTGGTAACTTTCTAGAGAGTTCCACTAAAAAATCTGCGAACTGCTCTGCATTCGCCCAATCAAAATTAGATTTTTCTAGGTAATGGATAACCTCTTTTGTTGAAAAATCTAACAGTGTTTGCAGCTTCAATCCGATATCAGCAAAAGCTTCATCTATGACAGCATCGCCGTTTTCCGGAACGTAATCGAGACCCATCAACCTTTTAAGGATGTTGCTGATTCGTTCGTTTTCTTCGTCGCGAAGTCTGGCAGTTAAAGGCATTTTGTTTTCAGTTATCGGTTATCGGTTGTGAGTTGACTGATAACAGACAACTCACAACCGACAACGGTTTTATTTATATTCCTTTACAGCATCAATAAATGCTTTGGCGTGATCTACGGGAATGTTGGGTAAAATTCCATGTCCAAGATTGACAATGTATTTGTCTTTTCCGAACTCATCAATCATTTGATGCACCATTTTTTTGATAGTCGGAATCGGTGACAACAATCGCGATGGATCGAAATTGCCTTGTAGCGTGATGTTTCCGCCGGACAAATAACGGGCGTTTCTTGGAGAGCAAGTCCAATCGACGCCTAATGCTGAAGCGCGACTTTTTCCCATTTCATTGAGCGCAAACCAGCAGCCTTTTCCGAAGACAATTACATGCGTTTCGTCTGCTAATGCTTCCACTATTTGATTGATGTATTTCCATGAAAATTCCTGATAATCGACTGGTGACAGCATGCCGCCCCACGAGTCGAAAATCTGAACCGCATTGACGCCGGCTTTTACTTTTTCTTTTAAATAGAGAATCGTGGTATCGGTGATTTTTTGCAATAAAACATGCGCCGCTTCTGGATGCGTGAAGCAAAAACCTTTGGCGGTATCAAAACTTTTTGAGCCTTTCCCTTCGACGGCGTAACAGAAGATTGTCCACGGCGAACCCGCAAAACCAATCAATGGCACCTCATCGTTGAGCATTTCTTTGGTGAGTTTGATCGCGTCCATGACGTAACCCAAAGTTTCGTGAATATTGGGAACGATCACTTTTTCTACGTCTTGTGGCGTACGAATTGGATTCGGTAAAAATGGACCGACGCTTTCTTTCATCAAGACTTCGATGCCCATGGCTTGTGGAACCACTAAAATATCAGAAAACAAAATCGCCGCATCGGGTGCAATTCTGCGAATCGGTTGTACGGTAATTTCGGCTGCTAATTCCGGAGTTTGACAACGGGTGAAAAAATCGTATTTGTCGCGCAAGGCGATGAATTCAGGTAAATATCTTCCGGCTTGACGCATCATCCAAACGGGTGGTCGTTGCACAGATTCTCCGCGTAATGCTTTTAGAAAAAGGTCGTTTTTGATCATAATAATTATTTGCTTCAAAGACGCGCGAGCGTCCATTTTAAACTTCGCTGTAATATTTTATACATTGAATAATTACGTTTTCAATGGAAGGTTGATTGGCAATAATGCAATGTGATGTTATTTTTTCGACTGGTTCTGCGGTGGTTTTTCCGATGCAGAAACAGATTTCATCCGTGATGGTATTGGCTTGTACGTAACTTTCTACGGCAGATGGACTAAAAAACAGAATGCCATTTGGTTTAGAATTTATGGCCTGTGGCGTAAGGATTGTTTCATATACTTCAATTTCTTCAAATCTCACATTGGCTAAGGTTAAGGAATCTGGGAGAATTTCTTTTCTTAAATTTCCACTGAAAAACACAAAACTTTCTTCGCTGTATTGATTACAAATCGTCGATGCTAATTCGGACGCATAATCGGCACATTCTAAAACTCTAAACCCATGAAGTTCTAAAGTTTCTTTGGTTTTTTGTCCGACGCAAAAACACTTTTTAGTTCGTAATTGATCTAATTTACTATTCTTTAGAACGCTTTCGACAGCATTTTGACTAGAAAAAATCAGGTTTTGAAACTTACTTTTAAAGGTAAATTTTTTAAGTTTGATTTTAATAAAATCTGCCTCAACCACGGAAAAATTAGCATTAAGCAAATACTGCTTTTGATTTGCTTGTAGTTTTTTAGTGGATACGATTCGCACTTGATTTTTCATTTCTTAAGCTTTCGGTTTGAAATGATTTCGGAGCACTTCCATAATTTCTTGTCCGCCGTTTTTTAAAACTTCTTGCGCTGAATAATAGCCCAATTTCTTCCATTCTTGGATGGGAACCGATTTTTCGACGAGTACTTTTTCCTTACCATCCAAAGAAAATAAAACGCCTTTGAAGAGAATATCGTCTTCAATAATTCTGGCGATGGCGCCAATTGGAGCAGTGCATCCACCTTCTAGTGTTTTAAGAAATTGGCGTTCGATATGCGTACATACTTCAGTTTCTACATCATTCAATTCCGACACAGCATCCAAACAATAATTGTCATTTCCCATTGCGACGACAATCATGGCGCCTTGTGCGGGTGCAGGAATCATCCAGTCTAAATTGATATAGTTTTCTGGTTTGATGTTAATTCTTTCCAATCCGGCAGCGGCAAAAACGGCTCCGTTCCAATCACTATCTTGGAGTTTCTGCATTCTGGTATTGACGTTGCCACGAAGATCGACTACGGTGTGATTTGGATGTCGATGCAACCATTGTGCTTGACGGCGAAGACTTCCTGTGGCGATTGTTCCGTTGGAGTTTAAGAAATCTAAGTTGCCTTTGTGCACCAATATATCTAAAACATTGGCGCGCTCTAAAACGGCGGCTTGAACAATTCCTTGTGGCAAAGCGGTTGGGACGTCTTTCATCGAATGCACGGCAATATCCACTTGACCATTAATCATCGCAATGTCTAAGGTTTTAGTAAAAATTCCTGTGATTCCTAATTCGTATAATGGCTTGTCTAGAATGATATCTCCTTGCGATTTTACCGCAATGATTTCGGTTTTATACCCTAAATCTTCTAGTTTTTTTTGAACGGTATGTGCTTGCCAAAGCGCCAATTCGCTATCGCGCGTTCCGATGCGTATGGTTTTGTTCATTATTTGGAAGTCGTTTCGATTTGAAAGATTTTCTCAATCCATTCGATACTTTCATCGACGGTGGTGGTGTCATCTTTCAAATGATTGGCAAAATGGTTGGTAATTTTTTGGATAATTCTATTGCTGATGAGTTCCGCTTGCTCTTCGTCGAAGTTGGACATTTTCTTGCGTTGGAAATTCAATTCGCCTTCTTTGATGGAATTTAGTTTTTCTTTCAAAGCATGAATGGTAGGTGCAAATTTTCTGGCTTTTGTCCAAGCGATAAATTCCTCTTTT
>JBIKRP010000085.1:0-7374 GCA_044349145.1 Flavobacterium sp. | reverse complement strand
CAATCCAGACTTTAGAAACTCGTTTACACCATCTGCGTACTCTGTGCTTGATAATGAAGCTTGTTGAACTATATCAAAATTAACCACATTAATAACAACTTCCTTTGTTGCCTCAGCATTGATTAGCGTATGTTTTATTGTGTTGTCTCGCACACGTCTCGCTGGTGAAAAAATAAGTATTGGCGGATTAGAACTAAAGACATTGAAAAAACTAAACGGTGAAAGATTTGGTTTGCCACTAGCGCTCATTGTACTAGCAAATGCTATAGGTCTGGGCGCCACAGCACTTTGCAGATAACCTTGCAATTTTGCGGTAGTAAGATCTTTTGGTTCAATGCTTAGCATATAGTAGGTCGACTGATTTGAGCAAAAATAGCAAATAGGAATACGCTAAGTTGAATGCTGTTGATAAGATGACTGTTTGTTGAAAAGTATTCGCCATATTCTGCTACATCTAATATCATAAAACCTAGATTTTTTCCTGTCATTTTTTGGTATTTCACTTTATGTTGTGCCAAAAAACTTATCCGCAATTTTCGCAACTACATCGATTTCGCTTTGATTTTGCACAACACAACCCTGCATTTTAAGTAAAATTCTAAAAATATTTAAAATAAATTGTTAATTTCATAATTCTAACTTAACCCAATAGTACAATGAAAACAAAATTAGCTTTAATAAAGGTTGCCTTTTTGGTTTTTATTTTTAGCACTGCATTTACTTCTAAAATGAGTGCTCAGTCAGCTGCAAATATTAATGATATTATGCTTCAGGCGTTTGGATGGGATGTCCATACCCAGTCTTCCGTATCGAGTGAAGGCGGTCTTTACAACTACTTGAAAAATCGCACGCCCAGTTATGCTACCGCTGGCTTCAATGTTATATGGTTGCCACCACCGAGTAAGTCAACAGGTGGCGTAGGTTATATTCCGACCGAACTCTTCAATTTTTCTCAAACCAGTTACGGTTCTGAAGCGCAATTGCGAGCATTATTGACTGCCTTCAACACAAGTACACCAAGAATTCACCCAATGGCGGATATTGTAGTGAATCATCGTGGAGGAACTACAAACTGGACTGATTTTACTAATCCAACATGGGATTGTAATTCTATTACAAGCAATGACGAAGCAAATTTCGGAACTATTTCTGGCATTAGACCATGTGGAACTCCTGATACTGGCGAAGATTTTAATGGCGGTCGCGACTTAGATCACACGAACATACAAGTCCAAAACGGAGTAAGAGAGTACTTAACGCGGCTCAAAGCCTTAGGATTCGATAGCTGGCGATGGGATGTAGCCAAAGGATTTTCGGCAAGTTACTTCGGAGATTATATCAATTCATCTGCGCCTTATGCCTCGGTTGGGGAATATTGGGATGGAAATACTAACAATTTAAAATCCTGGATAAATGGCACTGGAAACCGATCTGCTGCCTTTGATTTTTCTTTATACTACAATGCTTTGCAACCTGCGATTAACAATGGAAATTATAGTGCTTTGGCAGGTTATCCTGGCTTAGCAGGACAATTTGGATATGCAGACAAAGCAGTTACTTTTATTGACAATCACGATACATTTGTAAAACCTGGAAGTTTTGTTTCTAGTGCTAACATTATGAAAGGTTATGCCTATATTCTTACCCATCCAGGAATTCCGTGTGTATTCTTTCCACATTATTACGGCGGTACCTATAGTAAAGACGGCGTTACTGTGAATTATGCAGGAAATCAATTGTCCATTGATAGGATAATGGCCATTCGTAGAAGTAACGGCATCAATGCATATAGTTCAGTTGTTGTTACCAATTCAAGCACGTTCTATTCTGCAACAATTGATAGTAAAGTAGTTGTCAAAATAGGCCCTGGATTGTGGAATCCTGGAACAGGTTGGATATTAAAAACTTCAGGCGCTGACTACGCCATTTGGGAAAGAGAAGTAATCGCTGATGTTCCAACTCTAGCCATTACGCCAACTGGCGGATCATTTGTTACGGGCAACTCCGTAAATGTAGTTATGACTGCGAACAATAGCACTTCCACTATTTATTATACATTAGACGGCACGACACCAACGACTTCATCATTGTCGTCAATAGGGACAAAATCATTAACAATAACATCGACAACCACATTAAAAGCATTTGTTCGAAATACCGCTGGTGTGAGTTCAGCAGCACGAACTGAAGTTTATAACTTTGCGAGTCCACCGACGTTTACTGTTTACTTCAAAAAGCCAACTAATTGGAATTCGGGCGTTAAAATATATTATTGGGGAACAACGGGAACTGCTCCTGCAGTAACTTGGCCTGGAGTTGCCATGACTGTAGATTGCGGAAGTTGGTACAGATTCACATTCCCATCAACGGTTAGCGCTTCAAATATAATTTTTAATGACGGGACCATACAAACTGCTGATTTAAGTGCTAACGCCGGCATCAGATATTATGATAATGGCTGGCTTAATGGGGCACCAACAAATAGATGTCAAACAACGCTAACTGTATATTTTAAGCCGCCAACTAGTTGGGGAACAGTTATTCCAAGAATTCACTATTGGAGTGCATTACCTGCTGGAAGCGCTGCAAATACTACCTGGCCGGGAATAAGAATGGTTGCCGATATAAATGGATTTTATAGATATACTATTGTTGGACCTACATCTGTAAACATTGTTTTCAATAACGGAAGATCAGGCACAGGGAATCAAACCCCAAATTTACTTAACAAAACTGATGGATATTCCTACACATGGGGAGCAGCGCCTCGAATAAGAGAATTAAACGACACGCCCTTTGGTGCGATTTTATTTCCAAACCCAGTTAAGGACATTCTTCAAATAAGTTCAGATTTTGCAATTCAAGACTATACCTTAATGACAATTCAAGGAACCATTTTGCAAAAGGGCAAATCAATAGAAAGTGGTATTGACATGAGTAGTCTTCATTCCGGACTTTATTTAATTCAATTAAGATTTGAAAACGGCGAAGAAGAAACGCAAAAAATAGTCAAAAAATAACTCCCAAACGAAATTAGATTAAGGGCTTAAACACAGATTGCGTTTAAGCCCTTTTTTATTTATAGTGTGACCTATCATATTTTATGCACTATCCGTAAATATTTATCTATATTTATTCCCATAAAATTATCTACATGCAGTTTTCAAATCATAAAAATCTAATGCGGTGGGTCTTAATTGCAGCGTCGTTTGTGATCATATCTTTGATACTATGGAACACCTATACATTTTTTCAAATTTTTAAGAATGAAGAACGAATTAAAATGCAACATTGGGCAGAAGCTCAGAAGACATTAAACAATGCTGATGTTAATACAGATATTGAGTTACCCTTAAAAATAATTCAGAACGCGAGAATTCCGATTATACTGACCGAAAACAATGTGATTCTTAGCACAAAAAACATAGATATTGAAATTCTAAAAGACAAAAAAAAGTCTTCAGCATTACTGGCGCAACTCAAAAATCAAAACGAACCAATTGTCATCGAATACATCGCGGGAAAATACCAGTACCTCTATTACGGTGATTCCTCGCTGTTGAACAAATTAAAATATTACCCGATAGCATTAGTGCTAATCATTGTGCTTTTTGGTGCCTTGGTCTACAATTTCTATAAAAGCACCAAAATGGCCACTCAAAATAAGTTGTGGGCAGGAATGGCAAAAGAAACGGCACATCAAATTGGCACGCCGCTTTCTTCTTTAATCGGCTGGCTTGAAATCATGAAAGCCGACCATGTAGATCCGACAACTATACTTGAAATCGAAAAAGACATCACCCGTTTGCAAACCATTACGGATAGATTCTCGAAAATTGGCTCCGAGCCTATATTGGAAACGAAAGATATCATTCAAGAGACATTAGATTCCTATGATTATTTGCAATCCCGATTTTCAAAACAAGTCTCGTTCTCCTTCGAAGCACCCAAAAAACCGATTCTAGTTTCATTAAACCCGGCTTTGCATAGTTGGACTATTGAAAATTTAGTTAAAAATGCCATTGATGCGATGAGAGGAAAGGGGAAATTGTCCGTTGTGATTGAAGACGACGGAAAATTTGTAAAAATTAAGGTGTCAGATACCGGAAAGGGAATACCTAAAAATCAATTTAAAAGTGTTTTTGAACCCGGTTTTACTACTAAGAAACGTGGTTGGGGATTGGGTTTGTCTTTAACTAAACGAATAGTAGAAGAATACCACAAAGGGAAAGTAAAAGTTTTAACTTCAGAGGTGAATAAAGGAACAACGATGCAGGTAAGTTTTGAAAAAAAGGCATAAAAAATGCCGAAAATCCAAGAATTGACGGCAAATTAATTTCCTTATCTTACAGATTTGACTGTATGCTTTTCGCTAAAGATTCGAATTCAAGAGGAGTCATTTTTACTTTGTTGTGAAAACGCATTTCATCCATTTCGTTTAGCGGAATTAAATGGACATGAGCGTGTGGTACTTCTAAACCGATTACCGCCATTCCAATCCTTTTACAAGAAATTGTTTTTTCTAAAGCGATAGCTACTTTTTTTGAAAATAGCATTAAAGCTGCATATTCTGAATCCGCAATATCAAAAATCTTATTGGTCTCTTTTTTTGGGATACACAAAGTATGACCTTTCGCGTTTGGGTTAACATCCAAAAACGCTAAAAAACTCTCGTCTTCTAGTACTTTATAACAAGGAATTTCTCCTTTTACAATTTTTGTAAAGATAGTCGACATCGTAATTAGTCTCTAGAAATTTCTAAAACTTCGAATTTCAACACACCATTGGGAACCGTAATTTCAGCAACATCTCCGACTGATTTTCCAAGCAATCCTTTTCCGATTGGAGAAGTAACTGATATTTTGCCCGACTTCAAATCTGCTTCGCTTTCTGCCACCAAAGTATACTTCATTTCAATTCCGTTAGACTGATTCTTAATCTTTACGTTAGAAAGTACTAATGCTTTCGAAACGTCCAACTGCGACTCATCAATCAGTCGCGCATTGGAATGCACCTCCTCCAACTTAGAAATACGCATTTCAAGCAGGCCTTGCGCTTCTTTTGCGGCGTCGTATTCTGCATTTTCAGACAAATCACCTTTGTCTCTTGCGTCTGCTATATCTTGCGAGGCTTTAGGACGCGCCACGCTCTTCAAATAATCTAATTCTTCTCTTAATTTTTTTAGTCCTTCTGCTGTGTAATAGGATACTGCGCTCATAATTTCCGTCATTTATATAAATAGAAAAAATCCCATCTCGACGGGATTCCTTGTTGGCAAAGATAATATATTTCTTATTACTTAATAATTATATGTTAACCAATACAAAGCCAAATTTAAATAATTTATATTTGTTACCGCTATTAATTCATTCTTTTTTACACATGAAGAAGTTTCTTTTTGCATTTTTCTTAATCGCATTATTCGCTAGTTGTGAAAAAGACTCCACTAGAAGAACCAATAATCCATATCTACCAAATTATGGATTTTCTGCAGTTCTTAATTTAAATTTACCGAGCTATAGCGGCCTGCTTACTCCTGTAAATCCTATCGCGGTTACAATTGAAGGCGACATAGACTTACTCATCATGAAAGTTTCAGACAATCAATATTACGCTTGGAATGGCAATTGTCCTAATCAGGCGCCAACTGCTTGCTCCAAACTTTCTATTTCTGGGTCGAATGGAAAATGCAATTGCGACGATGGATTTCTATACAGTTTATTCACTGGAATTGGACAAAATGCTACCTACCCCTTAGTCAATTATCGCGTAGAATCTTTGGGAAATAATACTATTCGCGTTTACAATTAGAATAACAACGTCAGTCCAGTCAAGAAATTAATTCCAGCTTGAGGGTAATAGTAAACTGCGCCGCCACCGTAATCAGCGCCATTTGATACATATTCTTTATCAAATATATTGTTGACTAAACCGCTGAAAATAATTGATTTAAAAATTTTTTTCGGAACGATTTCCCATGAAAGATTGAGATCATGCGTTGCATAACTTCGTAATTTAGCCTCCGCTGTTTCCGCATTATTCATATATTGTTCTCCAACATATTTTTGCAACCAACTAACGCTGATTCTTTTTGTCGGTTGAAAACGCAACATATTACTTGAAATAACCGATGGAGAAAAGGCAATTTGTGTATCGCTCGCCCCGTTTTCTCCTTTAATTGTGTTTTCGCTCCAAGTGAGATTGCCTTGATAACTTAACATTTTAGTAATTCGAAAAGCAAGTTCCATCTCACAACCCAATCGGTAACTCTTGCCTGCGTTAGTTCTAATCGGATTTCCAACAGGATCTAACTCACCCGTCAAAACGAGTTGATTTTTATAGTTCATCAAGTACATGTTGGCATTCCATTTTATTTTTTGTCTTTCGTGCCGCCATCCTAATTCGAAGTCATCGAGGCTTTCTGAATTTGGAACGCCATTTTCGTAATCTGTTCTATTTGGTTCGCGATTGGCTTTAGCGTACGAAAAATAGAAAGAATTTGTCTTGTTCATTGAGAAAGTCACTCCAGCTTTTGGGTTCAGGAAAGTAAACACATCGGCTACGACATTTGGTTGAACTCCATCAGCGATATAATTTACACTTCGATATTGAATATCCGTGAATAAATTCCATTTTTGAAATAACTGGTAGTTCACTTTTAAAAATGCAGTACCATCCATTTTAGTTGCCGTGTTGTCATAATACTTGTTTCGCAACGCAGATGGAGTTTCAATTTTTGTCCAAATTACTTGTCCAAAATGATCTCCAAAATACTTATTCCAACTACCTCCGAAAAGCATCTCCACCTTTTCCTTTTTATAATCGATTGAAAAAGTCGTTCCGAAAAAATCATTGTCTAGCCATTTTCTCCTTACCAAGTCTGTCAAGGTTATGCTTTCCGGCGCAGTTAATCCATAATCTGAAAAAGATTGGTCTTCTACATATTCTTCGTAATAGCCATTGCCTTTGGTGTAGTGCAGTGCGAGGTTAGTCGACCAATTCGAATTGAGTTTTTCGTTCCAATGGAGTTGAAAATGATGTTGCTGATAGTTATCTATTTGATTATCATAGAACTTTGTGTTCCCTAACTCGTCTGTATATAGACCTGCATAATTAAAAGTTCGATCGCCAACAAGTGTTTGTGCATCGACACCATACCAAGATTGATACGTTTTCTCTTTTCCGCCAAAAAGCAGACCTTTAATTAAGGTAGTCGCACCAACATAAGTTCCTTGAATGTAATATGATTTCAAATCAGATTCAGCACGATCAACATAACCTTGTGAGTTGATACTCGATACCCGTCCAGCCATTTCAAAATTATTGTTTAATAATCCGGTGCTAAACTTCAAAGTATGTTTATGCGTATTAAAA
>JBIKRP010000001.1:0-24821 GCA_044349145.1 Flavobacterium sp. | reverse complement strand
ATTTTCATATAACTGCCCTAAAATAAAACCATAGCGTGATTTTTCTTCTTTTGACTTAGTGAATTCTTTCGCCAGTTTTAATCTAGCAACCGCACTATCCTTTTCGCCTAGATTAAGAAATGCTTGTGTAAGTGTCGCATTTGCATCTGCAAAAATCTGATCTTTATACTTTATTTCCTTAAATAATTTTCGCAAATTTTCAACCGCTATAGCATCGTTTTCTAACCGCATATTGGTTTTTTCTCTCCAAATTTTCGCCTCATTAATCTTGTTACTATTGGAGTGTTTGTAGAGAATATAGTTGAACGCTTCTAGAGCAGGTACAAATCTTTGGTCGTAGTATCTTGATTTCCCGAGCAGCAAATGTGCTTCATCCATTTGGTAGTTCTTCTCAGCGCCACCAATATTCATGGAATGCTTCTGAATTGCTTTAGTAGCCTTTGTTTCTGCTCTTTCAAAATTTGGATTTGGAGGTGTGTCTCCAGGTAACATATTCTCCTTTTTCACCTGCATTCTCTCGATAGGTAAAATGTCCCAAAAATTATCTTGATACTGCGATTTTAATTCAAGAATCCCTTTGTCTAAAGCCAAACTGCCGTTATATAGTATGTTGTCTTTAGTGCTTAATGCATGTGAATTCCTGGATATAAATGTGTTCTTCTTGACCGAGCAGGCTACCAAAAAAAGTAAGAAGCCAACGACAAAAAGATACTTGTGTATGTTAGTTTTCAATGTAAAACGGTTTATCTTAAAACTTTTAAAAGTCGGTTTTAGTATTTTGACTGGTAAAAATACGTTTCTTTTTGATATAGCGAAAAATATAGCTTAAAAGTTTCGTGTTTTGCCGCACCTCAGGATATGATAATAAACTCCTACAAAAATAATTCGCTGATATTAATTTAGTTTTCTGCGAGGTTTCCTATTTTTGCAAAAAAAATTTATGTCTCTATTTTATAAATTAAATATTACCGAAGTGCGTCGTGAAACCAAAGATGCCGTTTCTGTTTTGTTTAATGTTCCCCTTGAATTTAAAGATTTTTATCGCTTTTTAGCTGGTCAATATGTGAATCTGAAATTAACTTTGGATGGCGCCGAAATTCGCCGCGCTTATTCGATTTGTGCTGCGCCAGAAAATAGCGAATTGAGAATTGCCATAAAATCGGTCACTAATGGAACATTTTCAGTTTTTGCAAATTCAAAGTTAAAGGCAGGAGACACTATTGAAGTTGGAACACCTGAAGGAAAATTTACTTTTGAAGCTGATGCGCATCGTACCAAAAACTACCTGGCTTTTGCGGCAGGAAGCGGAATCACTCCAATTCTTTCCATATTACAAAGTGTACTGCTCAGCGAACCAAATAGTACTTTTGTCTTGGTTTACGGAAACAAAACACCTGAAGACACTATATTTCATCAACAATTACTTGATTTACAATTAAAATATGTCGGACGTTTCTTCGTGCATTTTGTGTATAGTCAAGTGAAATTGGATTCAGGATTATTCGGAAGAATTGATAAATCTATCGTGAATTTTGTGCTGAATACTAAACACAAGGAACTCGATTTCGATAAATTTTATCTCTGCGGACCCGAAGACATGATCAACACTGTTTCGGCGGTCTTAAAAGAACGAAACATCAAAGAATCTGCAATAAAATTTGAGTTGTTCTCTACCTCAACTTCAGAATCTAAAATAGAGAAATCGTTGGAAGGTCACACTAAAATAACCGTTTTAGTAGATGGCGATGAAACCACTTTCGAAATGTCGCAAAAACAAACTGTTTTAGAAGCGGCATTAAAGCAGGGAATCGACGCGCCTTATTCTTGTCAGGGTGGTATTTGCAGTAGTTGTTTGGCTAGAATTAAATCAGGTACGGCAGAAATGAAGAAAAACACGATTCTCTCGGATAGTGAAATTGCCGAAGGTTTAATCTTGACTTGTCAAGCGCATCCGACTTCTGCGAGCATATCTATTGATTATGACGATGTCTAGAGTTTAACCACTTTTCTGGTAACACTTCCAAAATCGCCTTCAAAAGTCACTAGCAAAGTGCCTTCCCATTCTGGTTCTAAATCTAAACTAAACACGCCATTCCCGGCTTGAATGTCTTGTGAAAAAAGTTTTTGACCTAAAATGTTGGTGATGGAAACATGGATTAGCCCAAACATTTGATCCATCTCAAAATTGACATTTTGCTTGGTCGGGTTTGGAAAAGGTGCTGAAATATGTTGCGACGCCCATTCTGTAGCGCTTAATGTAGAAACCTGAATGGTCCAATAACCCGTCGGAGCAACTATTGGTCTGGAAAGTACTTTGCCGGAAACCGCTTGTCCCTGAATATAGTATTCTACATTAACGCCAGAAATTGGAATCGTAATATTGGCTGTCCAATTCGAATCGCTTGCTAAGGTCATTGGTGTTTGATTAAAAGTAGTGGTTCCTTGCTCCCTCCAAAAAACTGTTGCTGATTGAATCCCGGAATTGTGTTTGATGAGCGCATTAATTGTTACGGAAGTTCCCGCATTCGCTTCGTCGATAGGTTGGTGTACGATTAGCATCGGATCGGCCACGCCAATTGTATGCGTGATACAATGCAACGCACCGAGTTGATTAATCAGATTTTCTCCGGAATTATCCACATCAATTCCAACGACATTATAGCCAGGTAATAATTCTTGATAAAGCGCCAAAGCTGCAGCGTCGACTTGTGGTCGATAAATCGGAACTAGTATTGATTTGTTGATAAAAACCGAATTAGAAAAGGTACGATAAGCGCCATTTGTATCTGGATAACTACCAGAGGTGCTTGGTGGTGCGTCAATCCATTTAATATCATACGGCGTTCCGAATGGAGATTGAAAATTATTGACTAAATAGTTAATATTGGCTTCAATTTGTGGTCCATCGGCGACATTTGGCGGGTATTTACTCACCAATATTGTTTCTTCGTCCAACAGTTTCATGTGCATATCGATATGATGAATTTCATCATACGGTAACGTTGGCATTTTAATATAATTCTGAATTCCCATATAATTCAGCATGATGCCGTTTATTTGTTCTTCTGTTTTAGCAGACACCCCATAAGGATTTCCAACTGCGTTTTCTTCTAGAATCAATTCGGAAGCAAAAGCATTTCCTAAGCCATCAGACATATAATTTCCGCCAGTATTGACCAAATCATTTAATCCAGAATCGGTAATATAAATAGGAATTCCTGCATAATTAGCATGTGCTGTGGGCATGACATTGTCGTTGGGTCTTGGGCGATTATAGATCCAATCAGTTAATGCTCTTTCACCAACACTGTCTGAGTATATAGTGTTTCCTGCATAATCTCGAATCCAAATACTATTCGCTGGGACATTCAAGAAAATAACATTGGTTAGGTCTATCCCGAATGAGGTCAAATAGCTTGCAACTGTAGCTTGACTTTGCGTTGCGATGATGACTTTACATTCATTGACACCAACCGCCACAATCTGACGCAATATATTTTGAAATCCCGTTTGCCACGACAAAACCAAATATTCTACTTCTTCCCATTCTGCTGCTGCACGAACAGAGCCTGCAGGTGGAGCGGTCGCTTGCGCATTTCTAAACTCAAAATGGGTGAGTAATTGCTTTTCCCTTTCTGTAAATCCTTTGGGTAGTTTTTCACTTTCTTGTGAAAATAAGAAGGTACTATTAAAAGAAAATAATATAAGAAATAATAGTTTTATGACATTAATTTTCATGACGGAAACAAGTTGATTTGACAACAAATTTATCTTTTTACTTCGAACAATAAGCGAAAGCTTGCATTACTTTACAGTTACGTTGATTTTACTCAAAATGCTTTCAACGGAAATCGTACGCATTGCCTCTTCGTAGCCGGCCACTTTCTTGTTTCCATAAACAGAAGTTGGCAGGAAAGGAAATTGTTCTCGGTCGGAGGTTAGACAATTCTCGAGCGGTTGATGAAATGGAGAAAAACCTGCAAAAGGATGTGTTGCTCCCCAAAGTGTCACGACAGGAACGCCATAGATTGCTGCCAAATGTGCGTTGCCAGAATCCATCGATAGCATGACATTGAGGCCGGCAATGAGTTGCAATTCTTCTGAAAAACGCAACTTTCCAGCAACAACAATCGTATTGTCTAAGTTATTTGAAATCTCTTGTAGCGCTTGAATTTCGTTTTTACTTCCGAAAAGTAATAGGCGATAGGCTTTGTTTTTTGAAAGTTCACTGACCACTTCCTTCATCAAATCGAGTGGATAGACTTTGGAATCGTATTGGGCAAACGGTGCAATTCCGATTAAGATTTTTTGCTCATCGCCAATGATATTCATAACTGGCGTGTCTAGTTTAGGTTTTGCAGGAAAAGTCGGTTGCGATAAATTGATCGGAAATCCGAGTTCTTTAAAGACGTTAGCATGTCTTTCAAAAACGGTCGGCAACCGATTTATGGTCTTCTTTTCAAGTCGCGTTAAAGCTTTCTTTTCTGCTCTGGCTTTGTCGGTAAATGCGACCTTCTTACCACTCCAAAGAAAAAAGGTTCTGACAATTTTCGAACGCAGTACGTTGTGCAAATCTGCAAAAGCATCGATCTGCAGTGGCTTTAAATCGCGATATAATTGCAACAAACCCAGAAAGCCTTTGTGTCTGCTCTCGGCATCGAACGGAAAAAAAATAAGATTGGGAATGTCCTGAAAAAGTGGTTGAAAATAAGATCTAGAAACAACCGTGATTTTAACTTCAGGATGTTGTTGCAACAGGGCTCTTAAAACAGGAACCGTCATGGCAACATCTCCCATTGCGGAGAGTCTCATGACGGCTATATGTGTTTGTTTTTCTGGCAAGTTCTTGTGGAGTTTAGTGCCTAAGTTGCTAAGATCCTGAGTTGCTGAGGCGACTTGGTTCAAGAGAAACCCTAGCCCTGATAGTAGTGAAAATCCTTTTTTGTTTTTACGAAAAGCCCCTCGACTGCGCTCGGGGTGACAATAAAACAAAAAAGATTGCAACGGATAGCAGGTTCCCGGCTCCTAAAAAATTTACTTTTTATTTTGATACAACACCGGATTCAACTCATCGTCGTTGTACATCTTCATTTGTTTGTAGACCTTCATAAATTTGTCGCCGTTTTCAATGTCTTGAATCAAATCATCGATGGCGGTAGACAAATCGCTTCTTTGTTCCAAAAGCACGTTGAGCTTCGCTTGGCATTTATCTTTGTGGTCTTGAGAAGCTTCCGGGCGTGTAACTTCTTCGTGCATATGGTAAATTTTCAACGCTAGAATCGACAATCTATCGAATGCCCAAGCTGGACTTTCAGAATTGATTTTCGCGGTTGGTTTTACTTTCACCTGATGGTATTTTTGCAAAAAGTAGCTGTCAATATATTCCACCATATCAGTGCGCTCTTGGTTCGACGCATCAATTCTTCTTTTCAGCGTTAAAGCAGCCACCGGATCAATTTGCGGGTCACGAATAATGTCTTCAAAATGCCATTGCACCGTATCAATCCAATTTTTGTGGTACAACAAATGCTCGAATTGCTCTTTGGGATAAGGGTTGTTAATGGGTTGATCCACGTTATCAAACTGATGATAATCTTGGATGCTTCTTTCGAAAACGGCGTAGGCAAGTTTAGAAAACATATCTTTGAATTTTAAAAGACAAAGATACTTTTTATACTTTTACGAGAGAAAAAAAGTTGCTTTTCTGAGTTACTAAGTTTCTGAGATACTGAGATACTGAGTTTTCAGAAGCCGGGAACCTGCTATCCGTTGCAATCTTTTATGGCGAACACCGCCACAAAAGGATTTCCACTGCTATCAGGGCTAGGGCTTTCCGCAAACCAAGACGACCTTAGTGCCTAAGATTCTTATCACCTAAACATAAAAAATAAACCTCAATGCAAATTCATTATTTATCCGAAGACAACAGCGTTTTAAATCACTTTTTAGGTCAAATCCGAAACGTCAATGTGCAACATGATAGCATGCGTTTTCGAAGAAATATCGAGCGAATCGGAGAGGTAATGGCGTATGAGTTGAGCAAAGACTTGCGTTATAAAAACATCGAAATTCAGACGCCATTAGGCATCAAGAAGACAACGGAAATTGAAGATCAGTTGGTTTTGTGTTCGATTCTTCGTGCAGGTTTGCCTTTGCATTTGGGTTTCTTAAACTACTTCGACAGTGCTGAAAACGGATTTGTTTCCGCCTATCGCCATCACCCGAACAACGATGATTTCTTTGATATTTTAGTCGAATATCAGGCGGTTCCGAATTTGCAGGACAAAACATTGTTACTAATTGATCCGATGCTGGCAACAGGCCAATCGATGGTGGCGGTTTTTAATAAGCTCATGGAAAAAGGGTTGCCAAAAGAAATTCATATTGCGGTAATTATTGCAGCGCCGCAAGGCATCGAATATCTTGAAAATCATTTGCCAGACCATTGTCATTTGTGGGTCGCCACTTTAGATGAAACCTTAAATGCTAAAAACTACATTGTTCCAGGATTGGGTGATGCGGGCGATTTGGCTTATGGGAATAAATTGTAAATGCTTATTTGCTCGCAAAGGCGCATTTTAAGTTTTCACGTGAGTTGTCTTTTGTGAAGTAAATTAAACTTGTTTAAAAAAAGCAATAAAACTGACTGCGACCAATATCCACAATACCACTTCTTTTTTCCAATAGGCTTGCGCTGTTTCTATATGACTCGTTGCAATCATCGCCAATGGTGCAAAGGTAAACACCAGCAATTCATTTGATTTATTTGGCGAAATTGCGAAGACTGCAATTCCAATTACAAATGCAGAAATTACTTTCTTGTACGTTGGATGCAAAATGAGTGGGCGATTTGATAATGATAGCAAAAGCAAGACTAGAAAAAACAATCCTATGGTTGCGTATATCGAAAATGCTATATTTTGATTGTTATTTGTGAAATAATCAAATCGTAAATCAATCATTGATTCTGAAATTAAATGATTGATCCATTGTGTATTAAAATAGAGTGCGCTTCCAACAAAAAGAATTGCAATGGAGAAAAACGCGATAATTGGCAAAAACCAATTTCGATAATCTCTAGCGACATGAAATAGAATTGCAATAAAAATCAGTACAATAAAAAGTATGCTCCAAAAATGAAATAAAGCGGCAATAAAAACCCACAGTGAAGCGTCAAATACTTTTTCTTTTGAAGCCTTGAGAGAATGCAATGAAATAATTCGCCGCGTAGCTAGTAAGATAAAAAAGTTGGATAATAACAATGATGTGTTGTTAAGTATTCCGGGGAAAAACAGCAGAAATAGAAAAAAAAGTAAAACTGTGTAGGCGCTGTCTTTGCTTAATCCGTTTTTCTTTACGATAAAGTTGGTGATAAACATCGAAACGAATAAAGCTGCGAGAAGTACACACTTGGAAACTACGTTTAGCCAAGAATTATCGCCCGTTACATGCTTTATTTGATAGTAAAAAAAGAAAAAAAGCAACCCTAAAATTACCGTTGAATAATTTAATGGTGTAGATTTTCTAAAAAAACTTGTAATCATAAGGATATTTTATACTTTTGTGCGTGTAAATATACTACTAACATTCACTATTATGAAAGCATTTTTTGAAGGAATACAATGGTTATTTGAGAACGTTTTGTTTTGGCCTTTAAATCAATTTCGTGCACTAGAACTTGAAAATTGGTTTGGAGCTAATACGATTAATTGGATTTTCATGGCGATTTGTAGTTATGCAACCTGGTATTGGTGTAAGCAACTTACGATGCACAAAAACAACGGAGAAGAAAATCAAGATACAACGGCACATTCTTTCTTAACCAAGTAAGTCGAAACCGATATCTTTTCTATAATACATCGTATCAAAATGTAGTTTTTCTATGTTTTGATACGATTTTTTTACGGCCTCTTGGTAGTCATTTCCGTAAGAAGTTACCGCCAAAACGCGACCGCCATTGCTTACCACTTTTCCGTTTTCTGTTTTCGTTCCGGCATGAAATACGATTGAATCCTGAATTTGATCCAGTCCAGATATTTCCTTTCCCTTTTCATAATCCTCTGGATATCCACCCGAAACAACCATAACCGTTGTAGCGGTTCTTTCATCAACGTCTAATTGAATCTCATCTAGCTTTTGATTAGAAACTGCTATAAATAATTCTACCAAATCATTTTTTAATCTCGGAATGACCACTTCGGTTTCTGGATCGCCCATTCTGACGTTGTATTCGATGACAATTGGTTCGCCTTTTACATTAATCAATCCAATAAAAACAAATCCTTTATACGGAATCGCATCTTTTTGCAAGCCTTTAATTGTTGGAATGACTATGCGTTGTTCTATTTTTTCTAACAATGTGGCATCTGCAAATGGCACTGGAGAAATAGCACCCATGCCACCAGTATTCAAGCCGGTGTCGCCTTCCCCGATTCGTTTGTAATCTTTGGCCGTCGGCAAGATTTTATAATTTTTGCCATCGGTGAGTACGAAACAACTCAATTCGATGCCGTCCAGAAATTCTTCAATGACCACTTTTGAACTCGCTGCTCCGAATTTGGCATCGACGAGCATATTGCGCAATTCTTGTTTGGCTTCTTTCAAATCATGAAGAATCAGCACGCCTTTTCCTGCGGCCAACCCATCGGCTTTCAGCACATAGGGCGCTTGCAAAGTTTCTAAAAACCGGCAGCCTTTTTCGACAGTTTCTTTTGTAAAACTATCATATGCCGCCGTCGGTATTTGATGTTTTACCATAAACTCTTTGGCGAATTCTTTACTTCCTTCTAGTTGCGCTCCCAAACTCGATGGACCAATAACTGGAATAGACCTCAACGTTTCATCATTTAGAAAATAATCGTAAATACCGGCAACCAAAGGATCTTCTGGACCAACAACTACCATTTTTATATTTTCTTGCAGCACTAGCTTTTTTATGGCTTCAAAATCGGTTGGGCTAATATTGACATTGGTCGCAATTGAATCCGTTCCTGCATTTCCTGGCGCGACGAAAAGTTTGCTGCAAAGTGGCGATTGCAGCATTTTCCATGCTAAAGCGTGTTCTCTACCGCCCGATCCTAAAAGTAAAATAGTCATAAGTCTTATTTAGTTGTGTGGGACAAAAATACTTGGTTTTGGAGGTTTATTTTAATTAAATGGTAAAAAAATCCAGCTACAAATTATGATAGTTGGGATGAAAGATTATTTTTGATGAAAAATAAGATCGTTGTGTTGAATCTTTTTAATCTTACGTTGCGTTTGAACGGTTTTCCGATTGGGAAAGCGAAGATGGAGTTGAATAAAATTCTCTCACTTTCTGAATCTGAATACGAGACTTTTTTAGCTACAAAAAAGCAAGATATTCTAGCCTATCACTTACAAAACAATCCATATTATCGAGGTTTAATTGGTTCCAAATTGATTGAAAATTGGGAAGATATTCCGGTGATGAAAAAAGTCCATTTTCAAAAACCTTTGGCAGAAAGGCTATCGGAAGGATTTACTCGAAAAAATGTTTACGTCAATAAGACTTCCGGTTCTAGCGGAGATCCGATGGTGTTTGCCAAAGATAAGTTTTGTCACGCTCTGATTTGGGTCAATATTATGCGCCGTTTTCAATGGTATGGTTTAGATTTTAACCATTCGTGGCAGGCTCGGTTTTATGGAATGCCTCTCGATTTTATTGCCAATACACAATTGCGCCTCAAAGATTTTTTAAGTCACCGTTATCGTTTTAATATTTTTGATTTCTCCGATGCGGCGATGCAAAAAATGGTAGCGAAGTTTCGACGCACCAAGTTTGATTACATCAACGGTTACACCAATTCGATTGTTTTGTTAGCGAAACATCTGCAGAAAAACGACCTTTATCTGGATACCATTTGTCCGAGCTTGAAAGTCTGTATTGTCACTTCAGAAATGCTATTAGATGAAGATAAAAAATTATTAGAAGAGCGGTTTCGAATTCCAATTATCAATGAATACGGCAGTGCCGAATTGGATATTATCGCTTTAGAGAATCCTGAAGGCATTTGGAAAATCAATTCAGAAACGCTATTTGTGGAAATTTTAGACGAAGATGATCAAGTTTTACCTTACGGTCAAGAAGGTAGAATTGTGGTGACTTCGCTATATAACAAAGCCCATCCAATGATACGGTATGAAGTAGGAGATATTGGAATACTTGATGAAAAAAGCACATTGCAAAATCCTATTCTCAAAAAACTCGTGGGGAGAACGAATGATGTGGCCATTTTACCTAGCGGAAAAAAATCACCTGGAATGACATTTTATTCCATTACCAAAAGACTATTTGAGGATGATGGAAATGTCAAGGAATTTGTCATTACACAAACAAAACTAGACACTTTTGAAATAGAGTACACTAGTAGTCATGAATTATCTGCAAAAGAAATTGCTGAGATTGAACGCGTATTGAGTCAATTTTTAGAACCTAACTTGAAGTACATTTTTTCTCGAAAAGAGCAAATAGAAAGAAGCAAAAGTGGTAAGTTGAAACAATTTAGATCATTGGTTTAAGCTTCTTGATAAATTGTGGTTTTATTATTAATTGTGTGAATAAAAAACCGACCATGCAACAAAGGGAAACAAAAACATTGAGTCGATGGAATTGTCTGTAAACAGTATAATTGTGTTGAACCAATCTCCATTTTGAAGAAGAAATGGAATCCTTTCTGACGCGATAGAACGCTAAACTATCTGGAATAGGTTTTGCCGTTCTAATTTTCTTTAAAACCGTTAACCAAACCATCCAATCTTGTCTTTTTCGAATATTTGAAATCGGGATTTTTCCAAAGAAATGTGTGTCATAAACTCCAGTTAGATTCCCGACAAAATTGCAAAAAAACAACTGCCAGTAATGAAGTTTTTTAGGAGCTTCTACTCTTAAGTTTAATGGAGCGCCGCTTTCATCAATACATTCATAAAAGGAAAAAGAAAACGGTGTGTTGTTTAAAGACAGAAAATCAATTTGTTTTTGAAGTTTTTCTGGTTTCCACAAATCATCTGAATCTAAAAATGCAATATAACGCCCTTTAGCCAAATCAACTGCTTGATTTCTTGCTACGCCTGCACCGGAATTTTTTTGAAGTTGGTAGAAACTAATTCTAGAATCGTCATTTATTAAATCTTTAATTATCGATTCTGTCTTATCGGAAGAACAATCGTCAACAATAATCATTTCCCAATTGGTGTAGGATTGATTTTGAACTGAGCGAATGGTTTGTGCAATAAATTTTTCTGAATTATAGCTTGGGGTAATGATAGAAACTAAATACGACATATTAGTAGGCTTTGGCTTCTCCTTCTATTGCATTTAATACTGTTGCAACAATGATCTTAAGGTCAAGCAAGACAGACCAATTTTCGACATAATAAATGTCGTATTTGACGCGATTTATAATATCCGAATCACTCTCTACTTCACCTCTAAAACCTTTTGTTTGCGCCAATCCTGTTATCCCTGGTTTTATAAAGTGACGAACCATGAACTTATCTATTTTTTGCGCATACATCTCAGTATGACTTACCATGTGTGGTCTAGGACCTACAACCGACATGTCTCCTAAAAAAACATTTATGAACTGTGGCAACTCGTCGATACTGGTTTTTCGGATAAATTTTCCAACCTTGGTTATTCTAGGATCGTTCTTTGAAACTTGTTCTAAATCGGCAATTTCATTAAGATTCATCGAACGAAATTTAAAACAATTGAACTCTTTATAATTTAATCCGTTTCTCTTCTGCCTAAAAAAAACAGGCCCGCTGGACTCTAGTTTAATAAATATCGCTAACAAAGGTGATAACCATGAAAGAAATCCCACGATAATCAATATTGAGAAGCAAATATCAAATACTCTTTTAACTATTTGATTAATAACATCATCTAATGGTATATTCCTCAAAGACAATACTGGAATATAACCATAATAATCTAACTTTAGATTTCGAGAAAACAATTCGTTATTGTCTGGAATGAATTTTAAAATCTTTAAATTATTGTCAGCGAAATCTATAAAATAATCAATCTGCGTATTTGACAAACTACTTAAGGAACAGTATATTTCATCAATTTTGTTTTTTAATACGTAGTCCGTCCAATCTTCTATTTTAGCGTTCTTATCTCCGTCAAAATCAAACATCTTTACTAGCTTATAGCCATAGTCAGGATTATCGTTGAAAAATTCGGCAATTTGAGCGACGCTTTTTCCGCTACCAACAATAACAACTGTTCTAAAATTGCCTCCATAAAAAACGCGATATTTTCTTAAGAAAAAATAGATTGACAATTTACAAATAGAAACGGCAAAGAGAGAAAGTACAGTATAGCTCAAAACTATTTTCGAGTCGATTTCATTCACATAGAAACCCGAGAAGGCATAACAACAAATCGTAAATAATAGAAATTGTTTGATAATTTTATTAACGATTGAAACTACTTTGGTAAAGCGATATACCTCATAAAACTCAACATTAAAGGCAATAATAATCCAAGAAAAAGAGGTGAAGACAAGAAAATATGGCGACAAGAGTTCATCAGAAATTATCAGACATGAAAACGCATTTACTATTATTAAGTCTAATAAATAGGTAAAAGGTCTAATGTAGCCCGAGAATCTTCCTGTTTTGTTTTTCATTAATTAATATACTTGGAAAAATCTTTGTGCTCTTCTTTAACTAATTCCTCTTTAGATAAAGATTTAAAATAATCATAAGTGATTTTCAAGCCTTCGCCTCGGGTTACTTTAGCTTCCCATCCTAATAATTCCTTAGCTTTACTAATGTCCGGCTGTCTTTGTAGTGGATCATTCATCGGCAAAGGATGGTACACAACTTTCTGTTTGGTGCCAGTAAGTTTTATAATTTCGTCTGCAAAATCCCTAATGGTAATTTCATCTGGATTTCCAATATTAACTGGGTAAACATAATCTGAATGCAAAAGGCGAAAAATTCCTTCAACTTGATCATCAACATAACAAAAAGAACGGGTTTGAGATCCATCCCCAAATATCGTTAAATCTTCTCCTCTAAGAGCTTGCCCTATAAAAGCAGGTATTACGCGTCCATCATTTAGCCGCATTCTTGGTCCATAAGTGTTAAAGATTCTCACTATTCTAGTCTCAACGCCATGAAAAGTATGATAAGCCATGGTGATGGATTCTTGGAATCGTTTGGCTTCGTCATACACGCCGCGAGGGCCAATCGTATTCACATTTCCATAATATTCTTCTGTTTGAGGATGAACTAGTGGATCGCCGTAAACCTCAGAGGTTGATGCGATTAATATTCGTGCTTTTTTCACTCTTGCCAAGCCTAAAAGATTATGCGTTCCAAGCGAACCCACTTTCAGGGTTTGAATCGGTATTTTCAGATAATCGATTGGACTAGCCGGGGAAGCGAAATGAAGAATATAATCTAGATTACCCGGAACGTGAACGAACTTTGTGATATCATGATGATAAAATTCGAAGTTTTCCAGTTTGAATAAATGCTGGATGTTTCTTAAATCTCCTGTGATAAGATTATCCATACCGATAACATGATATCCTTCTTTGATAAATCGGTCACATAGGTGCGAACCCAGAAATCCTGCTGCACCTGTTATAAGAATTTTTTTCATGCTGATTTGATTCCGTGTGATTCTTTACTTGTAGTACCATTAAATAGACAGTAAAGAACAATAAAAAAAACAATGCCTCTTTGCCTGCAAAAAAATGATTCCGACAAAAATAGCATTAACATTGTTATTGCAAAAGTAATATGCAGAAAATCTTTATCCTTGACTGCGTTTTTAAGATTTACAAACAACATCATAATCAAAATGATAAGCCCTACTATGCCTAGTTCTGCAAATGTTTGCAAATATTGATTATGAAAATTATGTTTCGCATATAATGGATCTAGATTGTGTTCTTTTGCTTTTTTGATAATATAATCTTGGGATGCTTCCAAACCTAATCCTTTGTATATTATCGACGGATTCTCATTGACCATTTCGCAAAAAACCCTTATTTGGTAAATCCTGAGCGCGGTTCCAGGGAAAAAATTATTCTGATGGAAGTCTTTCTTATTCCACGCTTCCTTGATGCTTACATTATATATTTGTTTCTCCTTTGTTAAATTATCGTTGAGTGTGTTGTCAATAAAAGCCGTTTCATATTCTATTAAAAAACGTTCCCTGACCTCCTTTACATAAGACAACGATAAAAACAAAAAAATAGAAACTGCAAAAATCGTAAGTGTTTTGGTGTTCGAGGGGATTTTGGCAAAAAAAGCGTAATAGCATACGACAATTACGAAGTCAATAGAAATGATGCTTTTTGAGGACAGCAAAAATATCAATAATGCCAAAACAAAAATACAGCTTTTATCTACGTAGCTTTTTGTCTTAATTTGTATAAAATGAAAAAATGCTAGAGAGGCAAATACCGAAAAATAAATTGCCCCCGGATCTTCTGGAACTAATGCGTCATGAAAAAAGACACTCGTGTCTTTAATTTCAAAATATCTGAAACTAGCTTTTAATAAAAAAAACAAAGCGAATAGAGCCATCACTAAACTATAAATCCTAATAATTTCGTGAAGTTTTTTCTTAGTCAGTTCTGGAATAAAAATAAAGGCAATCGGAATAAAAAGCATCGATAGCTGCTTTTGGAGACCGAAAAGAGAAGTGTTGAAGTCATGTGACCAAAGAATTGAAAAACACATCATAAGAAAATAAACTAATGGCCAATAGTTGACTTTGGCATAGCCGGCGTTTCTTTTGCTTATAAAAAATGCGTGAGCCACAAAAATGATAGTAGCGATGCTCGTGTATATGTTCTTTAAGGGCAGGGTAATAAGTATTAGCGCTATAAGGCAATTGTTGTCGTGTAGGCACTTTGTAAGGAATCTAAAGTTTAGGAGCTTGTAGTTTTTTGTCATATATATAAAAGGGGGATTGAATCTTCAATAAATTTTAGAATGTATTGATTAATACTTTTGCATCTTAGTTTTCATTACATTACTTACACATTTGATTCTATTATTATAGTCCATAATATATGGCTGCTGATAAATATATAACTATGCTTTTTTAATAATATTGTATATCCACAACAGGTGCTTTTATCACGTGTTTGTTTTGTTGATATTAATTTGTACTAAGGGTTTTGTTCTCCTTTTACCAATTAATATTGGGAAATATTCTTCAATTATTCTGATAGGAACCACCATTAATACTAAAGTAAGCACTGCAACGAGTAATGCAATAAATGGGTTAACTATAATTCCATCTCCTTTCATTCCTATCATTTTACAGAGTATTTCTGACAGATAAATATGGAAAGCTACAATGATAATTGTCCCGTTTGAAATTGCGGTTATTATTTTATTTTGTTTTCTATAAAATGATGCAAGAGATATTATTATGAAAATACCAAGAAATCCATTAAAATAAAAAATCAGCAGATTTCTACCATAACTATATTCGTTTACATCAACTCTGCCATTATATTCACTTAAGACAAGTAAGACTGATAGCGCTACTATTATTGAAATACATTTAAATAAAAAACTTTTTACATACCTGCTAATCAATTTACTTACTGTGTCAAAACGCTCTCTTTGGGAAAGATAACCTACACTAAAAAAAGGAAGGGCCAGTAATGCACTATCAAAAGAAAATAAAATATCTATGTCTGTTTTTTTTGTAACAAACACTAATAAAATAATCGATATGTTGATTAGTAAATATTTTTTGACATTTCCATCACAAAAAGTTACGATACCGCTGTGGAGTATTTTTACAAAAAACAAACCTACCAAAAACCATAAGGGAACATTTACCATCGTTGAATACTCTGTAGAATATCCAGCCCCGAATAACATTCCTAGTAGCGGCTTTATTATGGCGCTGTCAAAAGAAACACTCCCATAGATTTCTGGATGTCTAACTAAGCTGACTTGAAACCACCAAAAAAAAGATATAATATAAAAAAGTAAGTATGGAATCAATAATCCCCTAAATCCATTTTTAAAAGAATCTTCAATTTGAGTATGTTTTTCCAAAAACCCTGAAATGAAAAAAAACAACGCCATATGAAATGAAAAAATTGGGGTTATGATATCCTCTGCTATACTCATGTGGCCAAGAACTACAAGCCATATACCTATCGTTTTGGCTCCATCAATCCATAAAACCCTGTTGTTTTTCATTGGTAATGGTGTACTATTTTGCATAATCCTTTTAGTGCTATGATTCCATTTGGGGTTTCTCTTTCTGGAAACTTAATATTAAACTAACTAGGGTTGCAAACAAAATTACTCCCTTTTGCCGACTCAAAAAAGATTCGGTAAAAAAAGAAGACAAAAATAATAAAACAAAGAACGTTTCATATCTGTTTCTGGATTTTATTGCGACATAAATCGCTCGAGCAAATATACTTAAAAGTAGTCCTAAACCAATAAACCCAATTTCTCCTGTGGTTTGAAGAAATTGATTGTGAAAATTAATCTGAAAATATCCTTTATAGAGATTGTAATAACTAAAATATTGGGCAAGCAGATAATCTACGTTGTGAAGTCCCAAACCTAATATTCCGACTTGATGATTGCTAATCATTTCGCCCATCAATCGCCATTGAAATAGCCTAACTTCAATTCCATTGAATTTATAATCATAAAAATCCTGACCGGTCAAAACATGATGCGGGTTCAAATTAAACTCTTCCTGAAAGCGCTCTTTTATAGGGTTTTCTATAAATACTATCGCTAAAACAGTCAGCATTAAAACAGTAGAAATAAAAGCAACCGTTTTAAGTTTGATTTTTTTTCTAAAAAATGACAATCCGATCAATAAAAAAGTGGTAACTATTAAATTTTTAGAGGCGAGCACTAATAAAAAAACGCCCAAAAAAAACAATAATAAATAATCATTGCCCTTTTTTGTTGGTATATTGAAAATAAATAAAATACATGTTGCTACAGCTAATGAAATATAAATGGCATTATTGTCAAAGAGTGATACAAGATTATGGTAAAAAAAATGACTAACGTGATGATCTTGCATAAATAACATCCCCGCATTCAATGTGCAAATGACAAAATACAGCAATAGAGTAATACTGAAAATCTTAATTGTTTTTCCGAGATCATCTCTTCCAAAACTGGAATATTGAGAAATAAAAATAGGGGTGAGAATTAATGGTAAAGTGATGCCAATACCTTTGATCGTATTCTGAAAATCAGTTGTCCAAATTAGAGAAGTCATTCCCCACAAAAAATAAATTACAACAGGAATAAGGTTTTTATTCAAATTAATTCTTCTATTTTGAATGACTTGAATAAAAAAAATAGCGAATAAAATCGCTAAAAAAATATTGCCAATAGCATGTCTAAAGATTATGGTCGATAAAAACAAACCCCAAATAACTGGTTTGTTTTTCTCTGCGAAATCAATTATTTTTTTTCCTTGATACATTGTCTTATAAAATCTAAATAGGCCGTATTGATGACTTCCCAATCATATTGATTCCGAATTTTACTCCTGTTCTTCTCAATTTTTAACGCAATATCTTCTTGTTTCTTATCTAAAAGTAACCATTCGGACAATTGGTTATCATCAGAAAAATAAAAAGCGTCCTGATTCAGAATAGATTTGTTAAAAACATTGTCGTGAGCCACAATACAACAGTTACATGCCATAGCTTCTAGTAGTGATGGGTTTGTGCCTCCAACGGAATGCCCATGAAAATACAAATTTGAATAATATCTTAAATTATCCAAAACTTCCATTTCATATATAGATCCTAAAAAAACAATTGAGTCGAAAGCGCTGTATTCTTCGTGTAAATATTGTCCGAACTTTGTTCCGTTATAATTCCCGACCAATAATAGTTTACGACGAGTATCTTTTTTAAGATATCCTTTAATAATGGTTTCAACATTATTCTCCGGTTCCATTCGGGCTATTAATAGGTCATAGGAATGCGGAATTGATACTATTGATTGAATCTTATTTAAGTCTGGCGAATCAAACAATTTCGCGCCGTATGCGATGAATTCAGATGACCTATTATATTTTTTTGAAATATATTCCTGAATCCCTATCGAGTCTGAAATTAAATAATCACTATAATTGACAGCCCATTTTTCAGCATACATCAAAAACTTCTGAACTATGGAATTATACTTCGTTCGTTTCCATTCTAAACCATCCATATTAGTAACAATAATAGCGTTTTTTGGAAACAAAAAAGACCAAATGCTACTGCTAGTATATCCTAATTGTAGGATGACATCAAAATTTCGCTTTCTGGCATCAAGAATGCAATTCAAGTCATATAAAAATTGACCAGCTGTTCCTATTTTATCTTCATAATCACGGCAAACAATTAGTTTTACACCTTTATAAGTATTTTCTTTGTAAGGATGAATCGAAGAACAATACACATAAATATCAATTCCTTTTTTGTGAAGAAAAATTGAAAAAAATTCTGCAAACTGCTCAAAACCTCCATGATAATTTGGAATTCCTCTTGTACCAAGGATTGCTATTTTCATATAAACGAAAAAATGATTTTGGCAAAAATATACAAATTGAATTTAATAAAGCAGTAATCTTTATTTTGCTTTTAAAAAATTATACCTTTAATTTTAAATTTCATTTATGAAAAAAATATCATCCAATAGACCAGCAATAATAAAGCGCTTCTTACTGATTTTATTGCTGTTGTTGTCTGTGAAATCAACTATTTCGTGTAACGGAAATAAAGCGAAAAACAAGCAAAATCATTTCAAAGTTTTGATTGGCCTAATCGCTTATCAGGACGGAAATGTTCAACTTTTCTACAAATTGAATGCTGACGATCGGTATTGTGAAAAGTATAGCTTAAAACAGTCTGTGAAACAAAATGATTCGCTGCAAACCCTGAGTTTTGAATTGCCTTCAAGAATCAGACCAAAGAACCTTCGCGTCGATTTAGGTGAAAAGGAAAATGATTCTATCAGGGTAGAAAGCATGAGACTTTGCTATAAAAATCTTGAAATCAATGGAAGTCGTGGTGTTTATAAATCTTGGTTTACTTTTAACCAAAACATGATTTTGGGTAAGGACAGCTTAACATTTCATTTGAAAAAAGTGGCCGGTTTTTTTGATCCTCAATTGAATGGTAATCAGAAATTAAATTCTAAATTGTCTAAATTATTTCCTCCAGATGTTAATGAGTTTTAAATGGAAAGAACGATGAATGTATTATTTATTGCTAGATCAACCCTTTATGAGTCTCCGGGCGGCGATACAATTCAGATTCTCAAAACAGCTGAAGCGCTCAGAAAGCTCGATGTAAATGTCGAAATTGGTCTGACAACAGCGGTGTTTGATTATTCGAAATATGATATTGTTCACTTCTTTAATATTATCCGACCTGCAGACATTTTATATCATTTTGAGCAGTCAAAAAAAACGGTTATCTCTACAATATTTGTTGACTATACCGAACCCGAAATAGCTGCGGGAAGTTTTTTAAGATCAAACGCTACTAGGATTTTAGGTGGCGATTTTATTGAGTATTTGAAAACAATCGTCAAAGCCATTTTAGGAAAAGAAAAAATCAGAAGCAAACGCTATATTTTTAAAGGGCAGTATAAAACTGTTAAGTATTTGTATCAAAACGCTGGGGCATTATTACCCAATTCAAATAGCGAAAAGGGAAGACTTCAAAAAAAATATGGAGCTACAGAAGCACTTTTTTATAAAGTGGTGAATGCCATAGAACCATTAGAAAACGTAGCTCCAAATTTGAAGTATCGTGGTGCCATAATATGTGTTGCGAGAGTCGAAAGGCTAAAGAACCAACTTAATTTCATTAAAGCAGTAAAAGGTCTTGATATTCCTTGTTTCATAATTGGGAAACCAGCAATCAATGACAATGCATATTATGAATTATGTAAAATGGAAGCTGGTAACAATGTTGTTTTCATTGATGCCTTGCCCCAGTTGGAAATATTCTCTATTATGAAAGCCGCTCGTGTACATGTATTGCCAAGTTGGTTTGAAACAACAGGATTGGTTTCTTTAGAAGCAGCCTACTACGGTTGTAATTTGGTCATTACCAACAAAGGCGATCAGAAAGAATATTTTGGTAGAAATGCTTTTTACTGCGATCCGGAAAACGTAGATTCTATTAGGAACGCGATTTTAAATGCTTATGAAACGCCTTTCAATGAAGACTTCAAAAAACACATAGCAACATTTTACAATTGGGAGCAAACTGCGGAACAAACCAAAAAATGTTATTTACAGCTTTTGAATCAGTAAACACTATAACCTCATTTTTCCGTTTTTGTAATGATAATAGAGTAAAACCCAAAACAGATTCGTTCCAATCAAAATCCCATACAACAACATACTTTCCATCAATCCGTACACCATAAAACTCATAATGACCAAAATTGGAATCCATTCTTTTTTGTTAATCATATTGATAGTCGCAAGAACATAAAAAACACAAAATCCGAGGAAAAATAAAATCCCTCCTTCAAAAAGTAAATGAAGATAACTGCTGTCGATAACAAAATTTTTAAATGTATCGGCTCCAAAGAAAATATCAACAGGATTTAATGTGTCTAAAAACCAATTGTAAAATGTAAGTCGTTTGCTTAGAAGACGGTCTAACATGATATACTTTTCTCTATGAATTGAGAGAAAAAGCGTGATTGAAGAAAATAAGAAAGGTAGAAATATAACTACGTAACCTATAAGTCTTACAATATTTTTTTTATTAATAAATAACCCAAACAAATAATAACCGTAAGAGGCATATAAAGCAAGTATCGTCAATATAAAACTCCTTGAAGCTGTCATTTTATAAATGTATAACCACAGTGGAATAATCAATAAAAGATAAAGAGAAAGGTACTTTTTATACTTGGAATAATATACTAGAAGCAATCCATTTATCATTAAACAAAAATAATGTAATGCCGCTACATTGGGGTGATTAAACCCAAAACTCATCCTAATCTTCCGATCTACTATGTAGTTATAACCGGACATATTATAACCTTCTCCAAAAACAATAAACATCACTAAGAGAAAAATCGCGCTAATGATAAAATTGATGGCCAAATAGCGTTGATACCTAATTCCCGAAACAGCTTGTATGACAAGCAGCGGCATCAATACGTTAAGTTTGTAGGGTGAGAAATTAATCAATGTATAGATACCAATAACAAGCCCTGTCTTAAATAAAGATCCATAGGTCCAATTGGCATAATTAAATGTCACTATGAATAAAAAATAAACAATTAAGTCAATTGCAAAAGACCTGTTGTGAGTGATGATTAATGAAACCAATTTCAAAGTCATGAAAAGTAGCAGCAGAAATACGCCCAACTCCTTAGTTGTAATTCCTAATTTTAGTCCTGATACTTTAGTCTCAATTGTATTTGTTTGTTCCAAATCGTGTTGTATGTTATTAAAAAATTAAGCTTTCAAATTCTTTATAAAAGCATTTATCTCTTCAACTATTTGTGGCGACTTACGGCTTTTAGAAAATGTTTCGATTGCTCCAATGCTTAGCGTATCTCTTAATGTTTGGTTTCTTAAAATGTCGGCCATTTTTTGCTTCATTTGCTGAACGTCCTTATCGGCAATCAATAACCCGTTATAACCATCTTTTATGGTATATGGCATAGCCGAATTATCAAATGCTAATACTGGTAGTCCGAAAGCCATAGCTTCTATAATTACCATTCCGTATCCTTCTAGTAAAGACGGGAAAACGAAAAAATCAGAAGTTTTCATATAAAATTCTTTCTCTTCATCGGAAACGCGACCGCGAAACACGACATTGTTCTCTAAACCATATTCTTTAATTTTTTGCAAGAGATTATCATAATAGTCTGATTCAACAACTCCTCCCAATATATTGACAAAAAAATGATTTGTTTCTGATTTTAACAGTAATAAAGCCTCTAACAACAAATGTAATCCTTTTCTATGTTCGATTGTACCCACAAACAACATCTGCCCTTTTTTTATCAAAGTGCGATCTGTTTTTTGAAGACGATCTTTAAATGCAATTTCAAGATAGGTAATATTACTCGATGGCAAATACTTTTTTGTTTGATCAAGTATATATGGGCTTGGAATAATAATAGATGTTGCGGTCTTAAGAAAATTTAATTCAAAAAACTTGAATATTATTTTCTTTATTCCATTCATCTCCACGAACTTATAATGGTGATGCAATATAAAAACCTTTTTCTTAGGGAAGCATAAACGTAAAAAAAAAGCAAGTAACAAGCAATGATAAGCATCTACACTGTTCCAAAAAAAAATATCGTTTTTTCGGAGCTCAATTAACCGGCTCAATTCTATAAATGGGGTAATCAGTTTTTTTAAAGAAAAACCACTTTTGTATATTTTAGGAGCACTAAACTCAACGCTAAAAGTTGTTTCTTTTTTTAATATTTTATAAATCAAGGAATCATAAACATTACCGCCAGTCAATGACAAGTCTTCATAAGCAAAAACTATAATTTTCATATTTCTGTTTTTTAAACTTTATCTAATTGTTTGCTTTGTATCTTATTGGCATGATATCGCATTAATCCGGCTATTACTATTTGTATTACGATACTTGAGATTGCTGTTCCGATATAATTGTAAAAATAAGAAAGCAATGCGCAAAACATCAAATTAAGTATCGAACAGATTGAAAACACTTTGAAAAAGATATCAGATCTGCCTAAAACTATCAACGTGAGTTTTCCGTAAACCTGATCTAAAAAGGACACCAATGGAAAAAAAATCATGATTCGAAAAACCAAAACACTCTGATTTATACTTGTCATTTCTTTATTCTGATAAATTATACTAAACAATAAGTCTGCAAATACAAAAACGATAACGGTTCCGACGATGATTATCAAAACCCCATAGTTTTTAACCTTGCGGATAAACGCCAATCCCTGACTTTGATTTTCATAAACCAATTTAGAAACATGTGGAAAAAGCGTATTGATTACTGGAGAAAGCAAGCTAGCGGCAGCTCTTATAACTTTTTCGGCGGCAGAATAAATTCCGACACTGACATTACCGACTAAAAATCCAAGTATGAGCACATTTGAAAATGTTAATACCGCCATATAAAATTCAGACATGAAGAGATGGTATCCTGATTTTAATTGTGATTTGATAGCCCGCGAATCCGGAAAAGAATAGCGAACTTTCAATACGAATCTAGTGATGAGAAGTGCGCTTACTCCAGCCGAAATGGATCCAGCCGAGAGAAATAATGGAACCAACCATATATCATCAACTCCATTTACAAAAATAAAAATGCAAACTGTAAAAATCGTTTTAAAAAACACTTGGACATAAGTTACATATTTCATTTTCTGCAATCCTTGAAAAAGCCACTGCGAAAACAACGTTTGCCCTACGACAATTCCGAAGTATAGAAAATAGATCGAAATATCGTGTCGAAATTTATCGATACTAAAAACAGTAATAGAAAATAAGATAAAACAAACCAGCAATAGAAAAACCTTTGTGGTTAAGACTTCTGAATAAATACGTTCTATTTCGCTCTTGTTATTGGAATGAATGGAAATATCTCGAGTTGTTGTGATGTTGAATCCGTACTCAACAAATATCACTAAAAAAAGCACGAAAGAATGTACAAATGTGAGCAACCCAAACCTCTCAACACCCACTGTATTAAGAAGATACGGAATCGTAAGGAAAGGCACGAAAACATTAAGTATTTGCAGGATTACGAGTGAAAAAAAATTGGTAATTAATACTCCTAATTCTCCTACTTTAAAAGTGTTTTTATATTTTTCAAACATCATTAAACTGTTATCTCAACCATTCCTTCAAAAACAAAAAATTCTTATTTTGCAATAAGAATTTTTTTGATGTATTTCTTCAAAAGCTTACTTTACTGGTGGTTGCATCGCATTATTGCCCACTAATACTACTAATTGAGAATAAAAATCTGGAGTTGCAGTTAAAAATGGATCAAAATTACCGTTAACCTCTTTAAAAGAATACCTTCTGTCTTTACTGTCAAAGACAACTCCTTCATTTGGTTTTAAATACTTTTCAAGATCTTGATTAAGGATGTCAAAACTTTTTCCGTCATTTAAGATATGAATCTTCTCAACTTTACAAACTTGATTTGGGTTCTTTACGCTGAGATCAAACCTAAGATCGTTTGGCAAAAATCCTTCAGGTAATCCAAATACAATTTCTTGGTTTCCTTTCTTAACTTCTTTATAAATGGCCATTTCTTCAGTAACACAACACATTGTCTTGTCCTTAAAGTATAGCGTCATAATATCATCTTCTTTGGCAGTCATCGTTAATACAACTGTAAATGGCGGTTTTTGAGACACTTCCTTTTCTTGGTTCTCTTTTTTTTCTTCGTTCTTACAAGATAAACATAGCAAAGCGAAAAACAAAAAAGTAAAAATTGATTTAGATTTCATATGATTATTATTAATTTTTTTGCAAATGTACTTTTTTTTATTACTCACAAAAAAAATTTATAAAACAAATAATTTTTTGAAGTGTCTCGGCATTAGAAATTCAAAAATGTAAAACTAATTGACTACTTCCAGTTAAGTCTAAAATGCTATCCATTGTAGCTTATTTATATACTTGGTGATTTGTGCCTTCGTAAAAAATTCTGTTTTTTAGCATTTTTACTGCACTTCATAGAGAATTTCCGCTTTGTATCGATAAAATATAACTATTCATTAACAATTACATAATTTCACGGCCTTATTAATCAATACTTTAAAAAAGTCAT
>JBIKRP010000084.1:0-7407 GCA_044349145.1 Flavobacterium sp. | reverse complement strand
AATACTAACAACAATATAAGTGAAATCCCCGCAAAAATAGACGTCCATTGCACATCGGCTTTAATTTGTGTTGCATTGGCAACAGCAATAGGCGTCGCTCCAAAAAAACTAAGCGATACTTTGTCTTTAAATTGGCTGTTTATTTTGTCTTTTATAGTGTTAAGTTGTGCAATAAACAACGAGTTTTTATCGGTTTCATTGGTTGGTAACTTTGGCGTAATAAATAGCAATAAATGCTTTTTGTCTTTGGTCATCACAAAACCATCATGCAACTGAAAACCATCGCCAATGCTTAACTGCTGCATTTTTTTGAGTGCTATAAATGAAATCCCAAGTGGATCTTTTAAAATGAAATCTCGGGTGACCATTCCTGTGGGTGAAATGAGCGATTTATAATTGGTTTCCACTATTTTGGAAATACTGTCGCTTTGAATTTTGTTCTGTATCGATTCGTAATCGGTTTTATCTAAAAACAAAGGCAGGTTATTGAATACAAAATCAAAAGTTTCTTGTAGATTTTTATCATCCAATTTCCCTTGCACTTTTCCAACATACTCTTTAGAACTCGAATTCAAATCATTTAAAAAAAGAGTAGCCGCTTCGGCTGCATCTTCGGGTGAACCATTGTTCTTAAGACTAATTTTAACCGTGATCTTATCAGCAAAATTTAATTGACTTAAAACTTTCGTTGTAATGTTAGTTTTGTCGTTGGTAGGAATTAAGCGAGTTATATCTTCACTAAATTGAAGTTTCAAGGCGAAAAAGCTAAGGCAACCCAAGATGCTAAAAAACAGCAAAAAGGAAAATAACTTTCTGCCATTTAGAAACGAATATAGTGCCGTAAAAAAATTATGCATGCCTACTTTTATTTTTAAATGTAGTAAAAAACACCAACACAAAGTAAGCAATACTTCCAAAAATAACACCACTAAAGGCAGCAAGCATGAAACTACCTATAATATATTGCAAAAAGTTTGCTTTGACATCAGAATAAGTGAGTGATTTATCAAACGAAAGGATGGCGTCAGAATTCATAAACCAGCCTCCTAACTTTAGAGAAGCATAAATTATAAATGGAATAAATGGCGGGAGACTCACGTTAGTAAATGCAAAGGCAATCACTTTATTCAATCTCAAAACTACGGCTATAGCCAAAACTAAAATAGTTTGAAATCCCCAAAAGGGTGAAACTCCAATAAACACCCCTAAAGCAATAGAAGCGGATTTTTTAAAATTACTATCTTGATTATGTAAGATGTTTTCAGAAATGAATTTTTTTACACCTTTCCTTTTAAAGCTAAAAAAAAAAACTCTTGGTTTAATAAAAATCAGTGAAATAAATACCAAGACTGTGTTTAAAATACTAATTCGAGTAAAATCTTTGAAAGGCCTAAAATGCGATACTCTTTCGACAGGATCATACAACACTTGAACGGGGATATTTTTTACGGGAATTCCTTTCCAAGCAGATCGAACAATAACTTCGATTTCGAATTCAAATTTGGTAGTAAAAAATTTTTTCGGAATAATTTGAATTGGATATAAACGATAGCCTGATTGGGTATCTTGCAACTTAATACCTGTTTCAAACCAAAACCAAAAGTTAGAGAATTTATTTCCGAAACTACTTTTTTGAGGAACGTTATCATGCTTCATGTTGCGACTTCCTATAAACAAGGTATTAGGTTCATCTTCTATGGCTTCAATAAATGCAGGTAAATCAGAAGCAAAATGCTGTCCGTCAGAATCAATCGTGATTGCATAACGATACTTTAGTTCAAGAGCTTTTTTAAAACCGTTACGCAAAGCCATCCCCTTTCCTTCATTTATGGGGTGATGAATTTGTGTAAGTTGTGAATAGTTTTTTAAAATTTCTAATGTAGCATCTGTCGAACCATCGTTGACAACAATGATGCTGGAAGTAAATGGCAATAGCGAATCCAATACTCTTTGCAATGTATTTTGATTGTTGTAAGTAGGCACAACTATACAGATGTTAAGGCTTTTGATTTTATTAATATCAAATGGAACCGTTGTCATGAATCTATTGCTTTAGCTATTTAAGACTTTGTTTCTCTTGATCCGAAAAACTCTTCGCTTGTAACACAAAACTTTTGATGTATTCTCTTAATACCGTTGATTGGACTTTATAATACTTTAAAATAAAGTTTTTATCGTCTAAAATGTTTTTTTTGTATTTGACAATTCCGGGTGCGTTTTCTTGAATACTAATTCGAATCAATCGAATTTCAATATTTTCAGGATCTGCATTAACTGCTTGCTCAATTAGTTTAGCTCCTTCTTTAAAGGCATTTATTTTTTCTGACGCTTTTTTGCTGAATTTAGCAACAATGATTATCGAAGCTCCTTTATATGCCAAAAGAACTTTATTTTCTGAAGAAATATTAGTGAATTTAGATGCGAATGCGGTTGCAGAATTTAAAGAACTGGCAGCGTTAGGGTATTCGTTCCTAATTTCTGTAATTGAGGGTGAATTTAGAAAACTTATGAATATAAAAAAGGAAATAACAGTTTTCATCACTTCACTTCTTTATAGGTACTTCCCAGTTTTAAAGCAACTGTTTCCCCAAAATAAGTTGTGTTTTTTACTTTAATCAGATGGTCTTCTGTAGTTACAATGTTCAATTCTAATCGCAGTTCTGGCGTAACTTGGGGATTTATTAAAGCCATGAATTTCACATTAGATAGACTTTGCATTACGATGGTTGTATCCATAATTTGCTCAGTCAATTCTTTGATAATTTGCATCATACAAACGCCGGGCATAATTGGATTTCCTGGGAAATGACCTTTAAAAACCTCGTGATTCTCATTAATAAAAAGGACGACCGTATAATTTTGGTCGTCTCTTTTATCGATGGATTTTATTGTATAAAAATTGTTTAATAACATTCTATTACTTTGTATCGAAAGTATATGTGGCTCCTAGACTAAAAACCACATTAGTGTGATTTGATTCTGAAAAATCCAAAACTGGGATAATTCCTTTTTTGGCACGAATTTCAATTCCAAAATTCTTATTGAAATTATATCCAGCACCCAGGAAAAAAGCCAAATCGACATCACTATCAGTATCAAAATTATTTTCTACTTGAAAATCGATTGTAGGTCCAAAGTGTATATTAAATTTATCCGTAAAAGTAAATTTATTAGCGATAGCCATCGATAAATAAGAAATATCTAATTGTCTTTTATTGCCATCAAAATCTGTAAATTTTGAACCTTGTCTTGTATAATCAAATTCTGGTTGTAAAGTATAGTACTTTGTTAATCGCAAGGCACCATAAAAGCCTAAATAAAAATCGGTTTTTGATGAAAAATCTCTTTCAGTACGTTCATAGTCAATTCCATCATAATAAGTATAACTATCTCCTTTTGTAAAATGAGATAAATTAACTCCTCCTCGTAATCCAGGTCTAAACGTAACTTGAGCTTGTGCTATTCCTAAAAATGCTAAAAAAGCAATCAAAAATACCTTCTTCATATTCTATTGATTCTGTTTTAAATAATTAAATTCTATTTGCATCGGTATATTATAGTGCTGCACTACTATATTTTGAGCAAAAATATTGTTTTCTGATGAAAAACTGATGCTAATTTTTTCTTTTGTTTTAGTGGTCTGGATGATTTTATCCAGTTTATTATTTGATGTAGTAAAAAAAAGATAATTAAATCTTCTATTATCGGTAGTTTTAATAACCTTGTAAGTCTTGTTTTGATATTGTTCCGAGACTAAAAAGTCCGTTTTAAATAACAATCTAAAATCGGTTTTTAAAGTGTTGATGAGTATTTTTTTATTCAATTCATCTACTATAGAATTGATTTTAAATTCAGTTTCTGAAATTTCAATATCGAATAATTTATTTCCGAACTCTGTGGTAAAAACCACTCTATGCGTCGTGCTATTGATTTTCTTTGCAATGAAAATACCCGTTAAATTGTTTCCATAAACTGAAATATTAGCTTTGTATATATAATCGATTTCGGAATTGTTAAAATAAGTGTTCTGAAAAATTTGATTTTCAGCTGTAACGGATTCATAGTCTTTCACCACATTAACGGAAGTACATGAGGCAAAAAACAGTACAATTATAACTTTAGTTAATGAAAATTGAATCGTCGATTTTTGCATTTAATATCTTGTTTTTTAGTACTATTCGAGTATAATCATCTGAGGATTCAATCAATTTTACTTGAATAACCGTGTGGTCTTCTTTATCAAAAGTAAGTTCAATTTGCTTGATGTATTTTTTTAAAGTAGCGTCTTTCGGAAGCAATCGTGTGATATTATTCGTTTTCGATTTATAAAAACTAACAATAAATTCTTTGTCGTCAAACATTTTACCACTCACACTTCCTACGATTAGTTTGTTGATTTTACCAAAAACCTTATTATTTCCTGCATCAACAGCACTTTTCTTTCCTTCATCATCAATTAAAATTTTTCCTTTTTTGAATATAATCGAATAATTGTAAGGCTTTTTATATTGCCATTTTAATAAATTGGGCTCTTTAAAGAACATCTTTCCTGAAGATTCGATGTCTTTAGATAAAAAATCCAAATGTTTGTACTGCGTAAAATCTGTTGTTATTGTCGTTATTTTTAAAGCAACGTTATTAACCGATTGCTTGAACAAAAAAATTTCGGCATCCGACATTTTTTGTTCTTGAGCAAATAGAGTCCCTGATAAAATAGATAAAAATCCCAATAATAAGTGTATTCTATTTTTCATAGGCTTTAATTTCTAGGAGTTCTTCTAATGAAACTATTTGATATTTATTCGACTTCAAAAATACCAATAACTGTTCCAATACTTTAACGGTATTTTGAGAGGTATCATGCAAAAGTACAATAGAACCCGGTGAGATTCGTTTGACAATGCGATTAAAAATGATTTTCTCATTCTTAATAATTCCGTCCATCGAACGGATACTCCAACCAATAACGTAATGATTTGTAATGGCCAAAGCCTTGCGTATTGCAGGATTAGTCACACCATAAGGCGGACGAAAAAAAATAGGCCTTTTACCTATTACCTCTTTTATTATTTTGTCTGCCTTTTGTAAATCGAGAACGAGTTTGTCCTTTCGATAAAAATCAAAAAAATGACTATGTGAATAAGAATGATTGCCAACTAAATGACCGCCTTGAACCGTTTGTTGTAGAATTTCAGGATATTTTTCAATGTGTTTTCCTATGCAAAAAAAAGTTGCCTTAGCATTGTGTTGTTCTAATATTCTTAGAATTTGTAGTGTAATTGGGCTTGGTCCATCATCAAAAGTCAATGCTATTTTCTTTTCCTTTTCGTTAGGATTATTACAATACGCTGTAATATGAAAATTCGATTGGATGAGCGAAGAACCTATAAATAAAACTAAAAATCGAATACCTAATAAAACTAAAAAATACCACCATTTTACCGTTATGTAACAACTTAAAATCAATAACAGTGTCAATAGTGTAAAAAAAAGAATGTTTATTTTTTTGTAGTCTAACATTGCGACAGTAAAGTAAAACTATGGTCTATTCCTTTGTATTGATTGTAAAATAAGATGATTTTATAGTTGGGCTTTTCGAGTGCATTTACCTTTAATACAAATGGAATCTTTTGTGTTTTGATAATTTTACTACCCACCCACAAACCGAAAGCGGAAGCCGTATTATACTCACCACACAAATGTTTGTAATATACTTGAGGGGTTTCTTTAAAAATATTGTCCGATAGATTTTTATAAAAACCATCATAAGTGACATCGCCATTATAGCCTAAAAGGACAGCATCAATATCAGATATCTTTAAATTGTTACTAGCAAGAAACTCAAGTATTTTATTAGGCACCTGAGCTTCAGTTAACTTATTCACCATATCTATATCAAGGATTTCGGCATAAGTTGAAGCAGTTTTTTTATCCTCTAAAACAAAAAAAGTAGCTCCTTCGCTATATACTGCTCCCTCAGTTGTTGAATCTAAAACCGAAAAAGGAGCATCGTTTTCCTTTTTGATGAACCCAGCTAATTGAAATAATTTCGCCGTATAATCGCTCATTTCATCAATACCTCCAATCAAAATAGTAGACGCTTCGTTTTCTTCAATTTGCATTTTAGCATCTAGTACTGCAGACTCAAACGAAACGGCAGCATTAACATACGTAAAATTATACGCTTTACATTGCAAACCCAATGCAATTTGAGATCCAACAGTATTGTGTGTCGATTGAATGAAAGATGTTGGAGTTAAAAATTCCTCATTATTATCTAAAAGCGCTTTCAAAAATTTATCTGAATCTTCAATACAACCCATTCCGGTTCCGGTAATAATGGCATCGAAGGTTTCAATATTTGCTTCTTTCATAGCTAGAGTCGAAGCAACAATCCCATTTTTTACTCCTTTTGCCATTCGGCGAATAGCAACAGGCGATATAAAATCTTTGTATACAGGGACTTGTACAGGTAAAACATTTTCAGTTGTATTAACTATTATGTCTTCCAAAAAAACAGTATCAAAAGTTTTTTGAGCCGAAATACATCCTACGCCATTAATGTATGTATTTTTCATTGATTTTTTGAAAAAATTAAAGTCGAGCAATTTCCTCCAAAACCAAATGAATTAGACAAAACGTGATCGATATTTTTATTTTTAATTACAGTTTGCGGTACCAGATCAAATTCGGACATCGGCGTAGTGAAATTTAAATTAGGGAAAACGACGCTATTTTGAATTGCTAATACGCTAAAAACAGCTTCAATAGCTGCCGCTGCCGCTAAAGTATGTCCTGTAAACGGTTTGGTTGAACTAAAATCTGGCACATTAGTTTCGCCATATATTCGAATGATTGCGCGTCCTTCTGACAAATCATTATTTGGTGTTGCAGTTCCGTGAACGTTAATGTAGTCAATATCAGATGGATTTAATCCTGAAACTTTAAAAGCTTTTTCCATGGCTAAGAAAGCACCATCACCATTTTCTGAAGAAGCTGTTTGATGAAATGCGTCGTTAGCATTGCCAAAACCAGCAACTCTAGCTAGCACTTTCTTGTTTTGTTTGGTGACCACTTCATCTGATTCTAATACCAAAAATGCTGCAGCTTCGCCAAGATTTAACCCTTTCCTATCATTATCAAATGGTGTGTTATACGAATCAGAAAGAATCATTAAAGTTTTAAATCCGTTAATGGTAAATTTTGCTAATGCATCGGTACCACCTACAATAACACGGTCTAGCCTACCTGATTGAATTAGACGAGCACCAAACATGATCGAATTAGCCGCAGAAGAACAAGCTGTACTGATGGTTGTGACTAATCCGTTCAATCTCAATACTTCGGCTATCTTTTGTGCTACATCACCTCCGTCGTGAGCGCTAATATATTTTACAACTTCGGGGT
>JBIKRP010000083.1:0-7444 GCA_044349145.1 Flavobacterium sp. | reverse complement strand
AACATTTTTGTTAGTTAAAATCTTAAGTACTTGTCCGATTTGCAAACCATTCTTGGCTACTTCTGGATTGTTAGATTTTATGTCGTCAACAGTAACATTATAGTCTCGAGCCAAACTGTAGAGCGTTTCTTTTGGCAGCACTTTGTGGTTGACTTCAGTTTTGTCTTCCGTGATTATAATCTGTTTGATATCACCATCTGATTTTTTAGTGTTCACTTGTTCTGCTACTTCCTCAACTTTGACCACTTTTTTCTCTGGATCCGCGCTGACGTTTTCTTTTACTTCTTCAGAAATCTGCTCTTTCACAGGAGCGCCTTCTTTTCGTGGTACAGGAATTTTTAACACCATTCCTTCGCTGATTCCCTCTACAGCGAACTTATTCAGTTTATAAATTTCCGACGGATCTACCAAATACTTCTTAGAAAGTAATCGCACTGATTCCCCCAACTTAACCTCGTGATTGACGATGTCAACTTCTTGTTCTTTTTTCTTTCCTTGTCCAAAGCTACTGCAAATAACAAAGAAGATCATTATAGTCAAAATAACTTTCTTCATAACAACTATTTTTATTCCCACTCAATCGTTGCTGGCGGCTTTGAGCTTATATCGTAAACCACTCTATTGACGCCTTTTACTTTATTGATGATTTCATTTGATATTTTCATCAAAAACTCATAGGGCAAGTGCACCCAATCAGCGGTCATTCCATCCGTTGATTCTACTGCACGAAGCGCAACGACTTTTTCGTACGTTCGCTCATCTCCCATTACGCCTACACTATTCACAGGCAAAAGAATCGCTCCAGCTTGCCAAACCTTGTCATATAAACCCCAAGACTTTAAACCTTCGATAAATATCGAATCAACCTCTTGCAAGATACGAACTTTTTCTGAAGTAATATCCCCTAAAATTCTTATTGATAATCCAGGCCCGGGAAAAGGATGCCTGCCCAACAATGCTTGATCTATTCCTAATGTTGCCCCAACGCGTCGAACTTCATCTTTAAAAAGCATTCGAAGCGGTTCTACAATTTGTAATTTCATATATTCTGGCAATCCACCGACATTGTGATGTGACTTAATGGTGGCCGATGGACCTTTGACCGAAACCGATTCAATAACATCGGGATATATCGTTCCTTGTGCTAACCATTTCACGTCTTCAATTTGATGTGCTTCATCATCAAAAACTTCAATAAAAACACGACCAATAATTTTTCTTTTTGTTTCGGGGTCACTGATACCAGCCAATTCAGTCAAAAACCGATCTGAAGCATCAACACCCTTCACGTTTAAGCCCATATGTTTGTATTGGTCGAGCACATTTTCAAATTCATTCTTCCGCAACAAACCATTATTGACAAAAATGCAATACAAGTTCTTTCCAATGGCACGATGCAATAATACTGCAGCCACGGTCGAATCGACACCACCCGAAAGTCCCAATACCACTTTATCATTGCCAACTTTGACCTTCAGTTCACTAATCATTTCTTCAACAAACGAATTAGGCGTAAAGTTTTGAGGAACTTTAGCAATCTTCACTAAGAAATTTTCTAACATCGTTTTTCCGTCAGTTGAATGATACACTTCAGGATGAAATTGAATGGCGTAAGTTACTTCATTTTCAATTCGATACGCTGCGTTATTTACATCATGAGTACTCGCTATTTTGACACCGTTGGTAGGTAAAGTTTTGATTGTATCACTGTGTGACATCCACACTTGCGAATGTTCGTCGACACCTTCAAAGAAAATCTCATCAGCTTTTATAAACGATAAGTTCGCTCGACCGTATTCTCTCGTATTAGATGGAGCTACTTCGCCTCCACTAAAATGAGCTAAATATTGCGCACCATAACAGACGGCAAGCAGTGGTAATTTACCTCTAATTTCTGATAAATCAGGATGAGGTGCATCTTCTCCTCGCACAGAAAAAGGACTCCCGGACAGGATGACTGCTTTGTAACTTGATAAATCGGTTGGAAAATGATGATAAGGAAAAATTTCGCAAAAAATGTTTAATTCGCGAACTCTTCGGGCAATAAGTTGTGTGTATTGCGATCCGAAATCTAAAATAAGTACGTTGTGTTGCATGGACAAAAATACTTTTAAAATTCTAGACTTGAAAATAGAAATTAAAAAATCTATTTTTGAAGTCTAATTCGCTAAGTTCAAACCTTGAAAAACAAAATCTTATGATGAGAACACTATTATTAATTGGGCTTGGCGGCGGAATTGGCAGTATCCTTCGATATCTTACGTCGGTGGTTATTCAAAAATATTATGCAACTGTTTTCCCATTAGCCACTTTGGTAGTGAATATTCTCGGTTGCTTATTGATCGGGATCATCATGGGTTTACTTGAAAAAAATCAAGTGAATGATTCAGCGATGAAATGGTTATTGGCAACTGGATTTTGCGGTGGTTTTACTACTTTTTCTGCGTTTGGCTACGAGAATATTCGATTAATTCAAAATGGGAGTATTTTATTAGCTTTGGTATATATTAGTGCTAGTATTATTCTTGGTTTGGGTTCCGTTTGGCTAGGATTCGTATTGGTCAAATAAATTGGTAACAAGTTGTTAATTTCTTTCTTTTTTGTGAAAAAAATGTAACTTCGCACTCTATGAAAAAAGAGGAGATAGAATCTATAAATCAATTACTAGCCAATCCTAAAAAAATTGCCATTATTCCCCACAGAAGTCCAGATGGAGATGCCATGGGATCGACGTTGGCACTGTATCATTTCCTCTTGAAAGATGGCCATCAACCAGTTGTAATTGCACCTAACGATTTTCCAGAATTTTTAGCTTGGTTGCCTAGCAGTGATCAGGTTTTGATTTATGAAAATGAAAAAGAAAAAACTACTCAGATTCTTAATGAATGTGATATTATTTTTACCCTCGATTTTAATGCATTGCATCGAACTGGAGAAATGGAAAAAGTGCTCAGTCAACTGCAAGCGCCTTTCATCATGATTGATCACCATCAAAGTCCTGAAAACTATGCCACTTACACCTATTCGGATACACAATTCGGATCGACTTGCGAAATGATTTACAATTTTATTTCACTTCTCGATAAGAAAAACCAAATAGACAAGACCATAGCGACTTGCATTTATACAGGAATTCTAACCGACTCAGGTTCGTTTCGATTTCCAAAAACGACTGGAACGACGCACCGTATTGTTGCGGATCTCATCGACCTCGGAGTTGAAAACACCAATATACCAACATGGTTGTTTGACAATAATTCCTACAACAGTATTCAATTGCTAGGTCGCGCTTTACAAAATATGATTGTCATTCCTGAATACAAAACCGCCTATATTGTTCTTTCACAAAAAGAATTAGACGAGTTTAAATATCAAAAAGGAGATACGGAAGGCATCGTTAATTATGGTCTATCAATTAAAGGAATTCATTTGGCCGCTATTTTCATTGAGCATAAAGATGAAAACATCATTAAGATATCTTTTCGCTCACAAGGTGATTTTGATGTCAATCAATTTGCAAGGAATCACTTCAACGGCGGCGGGCACATCAATGCTGCCGGTGGAAAATCTTATGAAAATATGTACGAAACAGTCCGCAAATTCAAAGATTTGCTTTCATCTATAACAATTTGATTTATGAAAAATATCATGCAGCAGCTAGCCATATTGTTGATTGGAGTTTTGATTTTCGCAAGTTGTTCTAAGCAACAAGCTCGAAAACCAATTTCACAATCTTCGGGTTCATTTATGAGAGAATCTGCCGATCGAAACAAAAAATTGATTTCGGGAGAAGAAGCAAAAATCGACTCCATCATCAAAAGCGATCCAAACACAAAATACCTTGCGTCACAAAAAGGCTATTGGTATCGCTATGATAAGAAAAACGACTTAGACACTTTGCGTCCTAAAAAAGGAGACGTGGCTAATTTTAATTACGAAATCAAAGACCTTGATGGAAATGTCATTTATTCTGAAATTGAATTGAGACCGCAAGTGTATCACGTCGATAAAGAACAAAAAATTATTATGGGACTAAGACACGGCATCAAACTCATGCGCAAAAACGAAACCGTTACTTTTCTTTTTCCGTCGCATATGGGTTATGGTTATCACGGGGATGATCGAAGAATTGGACATAATCAACCGCTAATTTGTACCGTGACATTAACCGATTTTAATCCAGAAAATAAAATACAAACAGAATAAATAATAATGATGAAAAAGCACCTCTTTTTTTTATTGACTTTAATCATATTGTCGTCTTGTAAAAACGAACACAGCAATTTGCCAGATGGCTTGTATGCAGAAATTACAACCAATAAAGGAAATATTGTTGTTAAACTAAATCCAGAGAAAGCACCAATAACAGTAGCCAACTTTGTTAGTTTGGCTGAAGGAAAAAATACTTTTGTAAACAGTCAATTTGAAGGAAAACCATTTTATGACGGATTAAAATTTCATCGAGTGATTCAAGAATTTATGATACAAGGCGGTGATCCGTTAGGAAATGGTTCGGGCGATGCTGGTTACTTATTTAAAGACGAGATTTCTGATTTGCAATTTGAAAAAAGTGGTTTATTGGCTATGGCAAATTCAGGTCCGGGAACCAATAGCAGTCAATTTTTCATCACCCATGTTGCAACGCCATGGCTCGATGGCAAACACACCATCTTCGGAGAAGTTGTTGAGAAAGGCATGGAAATAGTAAATGCAATTCAACAAAACGATGATATCGTCAAAATTACGATTATCCGAAACGGCGCTGAAGCAAAGAAGTTTGATGCAGTCAAAATCTTTTCGAATTACTTTTCGCAGGAATTGGAAAATCAGAAAAAACAAGCTGTACTCGATTCGGAAAACAAAAAAATCTATGATGCGAAATACGCGGCAATCAAAGCGGACAAGGCAATGTATTTTGAGAAGTTAAAGACTTTAGCAAACAAAACTAACTCAGGATTAGCTTATAAAATTATAAAAAAAGGAACTGGCAAGAAACCAAAAAACGGAGATCAGATTTTTATCAATTATGCAGGTTTCCTCGAAAACGGGGAGTTATTTGATTCCTGTTTGGAAGACGTTTCTAAAATTTTTGGTAAATTTGACCAACGACGATCTGATGCTAAACAATACATTCCAATTCCATTTGAAGCGGGTAAGAAAGACGGAATGATTCCAGGTTTTATCGAAGGAATTGAAAAATTGTCTTTTGGAGATAAAGCTGTAATTTTTATCCCATCTGCTTTAGGATATGGCGCACAAGGAGCTGGTGGCGTTATTCCGCCGAATGCGAATATCATTTTTGAAATAGAATTACTAGAGGCTATGCCAAAATAAATAGAAAAAAAGGGAATAAACCTGAAAATCCCTGCATAAAGCGAAGTAAGTAAGGAAATTATTAATCTAATTGAAAATGAAAATTAAAATTATCTTGTTATTGTTTGTGGGTATCTTGAGTGGTTATGCTCAAAAAAACACAAAACTTGCAGTGGCTAAAAAGCCTGCAACTGCAACAACAGCGAAAAAAACAGCACCTAAAGCTCAAGCAAATCCTGCTGCAGAAGGATTGTTTGCTGAAATTGAAACCGCAAAAGGCAAAATTGTGATTCGATTGGAATACCAAAAAACGCCAATTACAGTAGCTAATTTTGTTTCATTAGCGGAAGGGAAAAACACATTCATTACGGATGAAAAGCTAAAGAACAAACCATATTACGACGGATTGAAATTTCACCGTGTGATCAAAGACTTTATGATTCAAGGTGGTGACCCTGCTGGAAATGGTTCTGGTGGATGTGGTTATAGTTTCAAAGATGAAATTGTACCAGAATTCGTTTTTGACAAGGCTGGAATTTTAGCGATGGCCAATTCAGGTCCAGCCACCAATAGCAGTCAGTTTTTTATTACACATAAAGATACCCCATGGTTGAATGGAAAACATACTATTTTTGGTTATCTAGTTTTTGGACAAGATGTAGTAAACAATATTGTACAAGATGATGTAATGAATAAAGTGACGATAGTTCGCAAAGGAAAACAAGCCACTGCGTTTGATGCCGTTAAAGTTTTTTCTGATTATTTTGCTAATAAAGGGGAAGACGATAAGAAAATGGCAGCGGCACAAGCGGAAGAGCGTGCAAAACAAGCAGCGTTAGAGGCTGAAGCAAAAAAAGCTTACAACGCACAGTATGCGCCAGTAATGGCTGAAAAGGTAAAATATATGGCAGGAGTTAAAGCCTCTGCGACAAAATCACCAACTGGTCTTGAATATAAAATTACTAAAGCAGGAACTGGAAAAAAACCTGTTGACGGTACCAATATTTACATTCACTACGCGGGTTATTTAGAAGACGGATCTTTGTTTGATAGCAGTTATGAAGAGGTTTGTAAAGCCTACGGTAAATATGATGAAAATCGTGCAAAACAAAATGGTTACAATCCTTTTCCTTTCCAAGCTGGAAAAAAAGACGGTTTGATTCCAGGATTCTTAGAAGGAATTAGCAATTTATCTTTTGGAGAAAAAGCCGTATTATTTATTCCTTCAGCTTTAGGTTATGGAGAAAGAGGCGCAGGAAATGTAATTCCACCAAATTCTAACATCATTTTTGAAGTAGAATTGTTTGAGAGTTTACCAAATGCTCCCGCAGCTACTGAAGAAAAAAAGTAATTGTAAAAAAAATAGAACAACGCAGATTCGCAACCAATGTGAATCTGCGTTTTTTTATGCATTAAACTTCCAGTCGAAGTCTTCTTCGTTTTTAATCACCGCGCCGATTTCAACTTTGATAATTCGAGCAAATTCACTTTGCAAAATCAACCAGTTTTCTTCATTAAAATGATTCTCTGTCAAATCAAAATCTTCTTTTTCCCATGATTTGATCTTATTGACTTCAAGTTGTTTTTTGACCTCTTCGACCGTTTCATTGATAAAAACTTTATCATTTATGGTTAGTCTAGGATTAGAACTAATTATATAGCCCAAGCGCAAATCTTCATCATCGTAGAACGTCAAGCGCAATTGCAATTGATTATAGACAAAAATTATATTCTTGTCATCATCTTTAAATTGTTTGTCTGGTTCTCCGTACAACTTTTTTACATCGGCTTGTTTCATCCCAAATAACAATTGATCTATTCCGAATTTTAGTTTGACTTCCATCTTTTAAGATTTTATATATTGTATTTACTTGTAAAGTAAGAGCCTTTATAAATACTTAAAAACACCGTACTCGCTCTCGATGGTAAGCTGTTTCGAGTCAGCGGCCTCTACCCGACCGACGATTTGTGCGTCTACATTAAAAGACTTTGAAATCGCAATAATGTCATCTGCAATGGCTTCTGAAACATACAATTCCATTCTGTGACCGCAATTGAATACTTGATACATTTCCTTCCACTCTGTTTTGGATTGCTCTTGAATCATCTGGAATAAAGGCGGCACTGGAAA
>JBIKRP010000081.1:0-7477 GCA_044349145.1 Flavobacterium sp. | reverse complement strand
ATTTCCGTGCACAAGATGTGCAATTGGGCGGTCAAGGTGCACCACTCGTGCCTATTGGTGATCGATTATTGTTTTTTGAATTCGACTATTGTTTGAATTTGGGCGGTTTTTCGAATATCTCATTTGCAGAAGACGGAAAGCGAATTGCTTTTGACATTTCTCCAGTGAATACCGTATTGAATTTTTATGCCAATCAACTCGGATTGGACTATGATGATCGCGGGAAAATAGCGCAATCAGGAAACCTAAATTCCGCTCTATTCGATGCTTTAAATAATTTGGATTTTTACCAAAAATCCTTTCCAAAATCGTTAGGTTTTGAATACGTGAAAGAAGTTGTCTTGCCCTTGATGGAATCTTATACAATGACGACAGAAGACAAGATGCGAACTTTTGTTGAACACGTAGCGTTCCAAATTGCCAACGCATTGCCCGTAAAAAAAGGCAAACTTTTGATTACCGGCGGCGGCGCATACAATGATTTCTTAATTGAGAGATTACAATTTTACGCGCCCGAAGTAACCATCACCATTCCAGAACCAAAAGTCTTGGAATATAAAGAAGCATTAATATTTGGCTTGTTGGGTGTTTTGAAATTGCGAAATGAAATTAATGTTTTGAGTAGTGTTACAGGCGCCATAAAAGATCATTCCTCAGGAGTTATTTTTTCATCTCCTCTAACATCGTAATAATCTTATCCAACTTATCAACTTCCAGTTCATTCAATTTTAATGTTAGTGCTTCTATCTCTATTTTGGCGTCGATGTTGGTTTGATAATCCGCTTGTGCCTGAATTCTGTCCCGTTCATTTTGACGGTTCTGAGCCATCATAATAATCGGCGCTGCATAGGCCGCCTGAGTTGAAAAAAGTAAATTCAACAGAATAAACGGATACGGATCCTAATGCGAAATGAAAGCAACAAAATTCAAAACCATCCAAATCATTACAATGATGGTTTGAATAATGATGAATCGCCAGGAACCCATTCCGGCGGCGACTTTATCTGCCACTCGACTGCCAAAACTTAATGTTTCGCGGTGTTGATCATGCCAATTTTTATTAGTGTTTATCATCTTGTCGGGGGTTAGATTATTATTATTTTAATTTTAATTCAAACGTAGTCTTTATTCTAACGCGGTTATGAACACGATGCGTTAATACTTTGCAAAAAGAACAATTGACAATTCGCAATTCACGCGGCCGATATTCTTATATTTGCACGCAAATAAGCAAAAACGGAATGAAAGATTTACTCAAAAAATTTGAAAATAAAACGCCCGAAATCATTTTTAATTGGAAAGATTCTGAAACTGAAGCAGAAGGCTGGACGGTCATCAACTCACTACGCGGCGGTGCTGCGGGCGGAGGGACAAGAATGCGAAAAGACTTAGACATGAATGAAGTACTTTCTTTGGCAAAAACGATGGAAGTGAAATTTTCTGTTTCTGGTCCAGCGATTGGTGGTGCTAAATCAGGGATCAATTTCGATCCGAATGATCCTCGAAAAAAAGGAGTTTTGCAACGTTGGTATAAAGCAGTTTCGCCTTTATTGAAAAGTTATTATGGAACTGGTGGTGATTTGAATGTGGATGAAATTCATGAGGTGATTCCAATGACGGAAGAATGTGGGGTTTGGCATCCGCAGGAAGGTGTTTTTAATGGCCATTTCAAACCAACCGAAGCAGATAAAATCAATCGCATCGGGCAATTGCGTCAAGGTGTGGTAAAAGTGATTGAAAATCCGAATTTTTCTCCAGACGTTTCCAGAAAATATACCGTAGCGGATATGATTACGGGTTATGGCGTTGCGGAAGCGGTTCGTCATTATTACAGTATTTATGGTGGAAATGTAAAAGGAAAAAAAGCCATTGTGCAAGGATTTGGAAATGTAGGTTCCGCAGCGGCTTTCTATTTAGCAGAAATGGGCGCTAAAGTCATCGGGATTATCGACCGAGACGGCGGAGTCATTAACGAAAACGGCTTTACTTTCGAACAAATACGAACGCTATTTTTGAACAAAGACGGAAATAAATTGGTTGCTTTCAATATGATTCCGTTTGATGAAATTAATGCGAAAATTTGGTCTTTGGGTGCGGACATCTTTACGCCGTGCGCCGCCTCAAGATTAGTAACGCAAAGCCAAATGGACAGCATGATTGCCTCTGGATTAGAAGTGATTTCTTGCGGAGCCAATGTGCCGTTCGCAGACAAAGAAATCTTCTTCGGTCCAATTATGGAAGACGTGGATCAGAAAATCAGTTTGATTCCAGATTTTATATCAAATTGTGGTATGGCGCGTGTATTCGCTTACTTTATGGAGAAAAAAGTACAGATGACTGATGAAGCTATTTTTGCAGATACGTCGAGTATTATCAAGAATGCGATTCAAAAAGCGAATGACCTTAATCCATCTAAAACCAATATCAGTGCGACCGCGTTTGAAATTGCATTGAAACAATTGGTTTAAATTTTACCTGTGATTTCAAAACAATTTTTAGTACATTTATTCGTTTAAAAAAAGAAACGTTGTTCAATAAATTCTTGATATTATGGACATTTCTCTAAATAAAGACCAACAAAAATCGATGTTATTGACCACGATTGTCGTGGGTTTGTTGTTGCTAATACTTTTCTTCGTTAGATTTTGGCCACCATCCAATCTTAAGGAATTACTAGGCGGTGGCGGTGGTGGCGGTATCGAAATGAATTTTGGCGATAGCGATTACGGCATGGGAGAAAATTTCAAAAGCGAAACTTTGAACGTAAAGGAAGAGCAAAGCAAGCAAGTACCTGCAACAGCTTCCCCTGAAGACAATGTGATTACCGAAGATGACGCAGCCGACGATATTGCCGCTTTGCCAAAAAATGAGAAACCCAAAAAGACCACTCCGACAGTTGTAAAAACAGAAACAAAACCGGTGGTTGAAAAACCGAAAGTTTCTAAAAATACCAATGATGCGCTTTCCAATTTGTTGAACTCGAATAAAGGTGGTGACGGAAATGACAAAACTGGCGGTAATAAAGGACGTCCAGATGGCAAACTTTCTTCCAGTGGATATAGCGGAAGCGGATCTGGAACAGGTTCTGGATCTGGATCTGGTTCGGGTACAGGTAGTGGAAATGGATCAGGAAACGGCAGCGGTTCAGGGAGTGGTAATGGTTCAGGAAAAGGAAGTGGTTCAAATTATATGTTAGGAAACAGAAAAGCCTTGAGCAAACCCGTGCCCAATTATACCTGTAATGAAGAAGGAAACGTAGCAGTTCAGATTTCAGTAGACAAATCAGGAAATGTTGTAGCAGCGAAACCAGGAGTTAGAGGTACAACCAATGCTGCAAAATGTCTTTTAGACGAAGCCAAAAATGCAGCAATGAGAACACGTTGGGAACCCGATAGTAACGCAGCGGAGACGCAGGTTGGATTGATTATTTATAATTTCAGTTTGAATTAGGAGAAGAATAAAAGAAAAAAGTTAGCCGTGACTTCACAGATTAATTAGTGAATTCGCGGCTAAATTGTTTTAATTCATTTTATTAAATGAATCTATATTTTTAAAAAATCTATTTAGGACTGGTTGCGATTACGAATTTGAGTTTGTTCTTTACCCCTATTTGCAATACATCTACCAGATCCTGCACCTGCATATTAAAAGGAATTCGAATTACTACGGTTTGATCTTTAGAAGCATCCATTTTTGAGAGTAAGGTTTCCTCCAATTTTTCAAAGGCAACTTCTTCTTTGTCTACAAAAAATCGCTTTTCTTCAGTGACAGATAATGTAATGAGTTGCTTATTTGTTTTCTCATTGGTTTTTGACTTGGGCAAAGTCATTCGAATCACGTTCGGATTGGCTAGTGTTGATATAATCAAGAAAAACAAAAGCAAGAAAAACATGATATCACTTAATGATGAAGTTGCTACTTCAGCATGAAATCGTTTATTTCGTTTTATCGCCATGATTTGGTCTTTGAATAATATTTACAAATTCTAACACTTGTTTCTGAATTGATAGCGCAAAACTGTCAATTTTACCATTGAATAAGTGGTACGCACTATACGCTAATATACCAACAATAAGTCCAGCTCCAGAGCTAATCATTTTTTCATACAAACCACCAGAAATATTACCGATACTGATATCTTCGGTGACTGAAATACTGTAAAATATTTTGATTACACCAGAAATGGTTCCGATAAAACCCAAGGTCGGTGCGATACCGGCAATTAGCCCAAGCTGTCCGAGCTTCTTTTCCATTTCACCAATTTCGATGTTTGCGGCGCGTTCCATATTCGATTCGATTTCAGTAATCGGACGACCGATAGTCAAAATTCCTTCCTTTAATACATTTCCTTGCGCATTACCGCTTCTTTCCGCCGCTGTGCAAGCCATTTCAAGATTGCCCGCATTTAGATTCACTCGAATATCTTTGATTAGGTGGTTGTCAATTTTGGATGCTTTGCTGATAAACAGATATCTTTCGAAGACTAAGTAAATGGTATAAATGAATAAAATGACAATAGGGATTAAGAAAAAACCTCCTTTGAAAATAAACTCTAAGACTGAAATCTCAGTATTTACAGGCAAGGCTTTAGCCAGTTCTGCTGGATTCACTTGCGATAAGGTATCGGCTTGTACTTGTAAAAAAGTAGTAATCATATTTGTTGTTGTTTTTTAGACTTTTGTGACAAAATAATTTCAAATTTGTATCGGCAACGACGACTACACAATATTAAACTAAAAAAGAAAGAATTTATTTTACATTTTGAAATTTTTATTAAAAAGTAATGAACTATAACGAGACCGTCAATTGGATGTTCCAGCAGTTGCCTATGTACCAAACTCAAGGTGCTACCGCCTATCGGAAAGATCTGACGAATACCATTTTACTCGCAAATCATTTGGGAAATCCAGAACGTTATCTTAAGTGCATTCACGTTGCTGGAACAAACGGGAAAGGATCTACTTCACATATGTTAGCATCAATTCTTCAAGAAGCTGGCTATCAAGTCGGGTTGTATACTTCACCACATTTGAAAGATTTCAGAGAACGGATCAAAATAAATGGCAATGAAATTTCGGAAGAATTTGTTACGAAGTTTGTTGATCAACATCTAACATTTTTCGAAAATCATAGCTTAAGTTTTTTTGAGATGAGTGTGGGTTTGGCCTTTGAATATTTTAAAGAGAAACAGGTAGATCTTGCCATCATTGAAGTCGGCATGGGCGGTAGGTTAGACTCCACAAATATTATCAATCCATTGGTATCAGTCATCACTAATATAGGATTGGATCATGTTCAGTTTCTAGGCAACACTTTGGTATTGATTGCCAATGAAAAAGCCGGCATTATCAAATCTAATGTTCCTGTAGTTATTGGCGAATATACTCCTGAAACAAAAATTGTCTTTCAAAGTAAAGCACAAGAACACCACTCAGAAATATTCTTTGCTTCGGATGAAATTATAGAAGATTATCCATCCGCTCTCATAGGGCATTACCAAATTTTTAATAAGAAAACGGTTCTAAAAACCATTCGAGTCATACAATCTATTGGGAAATATAAAATATCCGAATTACATATAAAAGACGGTTTTTTCAATGTTGTTAAAAATACTGGTTTACAAGGCAGATGGCAACAATTACAAAAATCACCAAAGGTAATTTGCGATACAGCACATAATTCAGATGGATTAAAATTAGTGTTAAAACAAGTTCTTCAACAAGAATATAAACATTTACATATTGTTATAGGAGTCGTAAATGATAAAGAATTGGATGCTATTTTACCTTTATTTCCAACAAATGCAACTTATTACTTTTGCAAACCTAACATTCCACGTGGACTAGACGCAACTATTTTAAAAGAAAAAGCATTTGAGAATAATCTGATTGGAGAAGTTTATAGCTCAGTTTCAGACGCTTATATAACTGCTAAAAGAAATGCTGCTGAAGAGGATTTTATCTTTGTTGGAGGCAGTACATTTGTTGTTGCAGAAATTTTGTAATAAAATTGAATTTTGTTTGCAAATATGAAAAAGTAACTTATATTTGCACACGCATTTGGGCGATTAGCTCAGTTGGTTCAGAGCATCTGGTTTACACCCAGAGGGTCGGGGGTTCGAATCCCTCATCGCCCACAAAAAAATCCACTAGATAATAGTGGATTTTTTATTTTATATAAATTCTAATGTTCTTTCTAGTGCCATACCGCGCGAACCTTTAATCAAAATCATGTCGTCTTTAAATGTGATATTCTTCAGCGCATTTGCAAATGATTCGAAAGTGTCGTGAAAATGAAAATGTTTCTTTTCAATACTGTTTGCAAAGAAATCCTTACCAATAAAAAAACACTCGATATTCTCTATTTTCAGAAGCATATCCACGATTGCTTTATGTTCTACCACACTTTCATGCCCAAGCTCAAACATATCACCTAAAATAGCGACTTTATTTTTTTTCTCAAGCTGAATAAAATTCTCAATTGCCACTTTCATGCTACTTGGATTGGCATTATAGGCATCTAAAATAATCTCATTTGAATTTTTGTGAACCAATTGCGAGCGGTTATTCTCGGGAATATAATTTTCGATTGCTTGCCTAATATCATCATTACTAACGTCAAAGTATTTACCAATTGCTATTGCTGCATTGATGTTGTTAGCGTTGTACAATCCAATCAAGTGTGACTGAATAATAATATTTGAAAACTCAACACTTACAAATGGATTCGCCGTTACTTTATCTATGCAAGTGTTAGCCTCTGACTGATTGACTCCAAATGTGATGCGAGTAATCAATGCTGTTTTTTGAATTTGAATCGGGTCGTCAAGGCTGACAAAAACCTTTTTATTGTTATTGAGCAGATAGGAATACATTTCGCTCTTGCCTTTAATTACCCCTTCAACGCCGCCAAACCCCTCTAAATGCGCTTTTCCAAAGTTGGTAACATAGCCAAAATCAGGTTGAGCGATTTCGCACAAGAATTCGATTTCTTTCTGGTGATTTGCGCCCATTTCTACTATTCCAATTTCGGTGCTTGAGTCAAAACTCAACAAAGTCAGTGGAACACCGATATGGTTGTTTAAGTTCCCAATAGTAGCTTTGGTTCGATATTTCCTTGAAAGTACGGTTTGGATTAACTCTTTTGTCGTTGTTTTTCCGTTACTACCCGTCAGTGCAATAATAGGAAGATTTAGATACTGCCTATGAAATCTAGCTAATTCCTGCAGCGTTTCCAAACTATCCTTTACTACTATTGTCCGATCATCTCGGTAATAGTCGGCATTGTCAATAATGACGTATGATGCTCCCTTTGAAAGTGCTTCAACTGCAAAAGTGTTGGCGTCAAAACGATCACCCTTAATAGCAACAAATAAACATCCTTCTACAATTTTTCGTGTATCAATAGAAACCGAATGACATTTAAGAAATACTTGGTGAATGTCTTTAATATCCATAATAAAAATTAAAAAATAAAA
>JBIKRP010000080.1:0-7485 GCA_044349145.1 Flavobacterium sp. | reverse complement strand
GACATTATTAAACTAATTTTTTAGATATATTTGCGCTGTTATCAGAAGTATATAATTGATCCCTTAATATAAATTAAAACGTTAACATATGATCATTGAACCAAGAATGCGAGGCTTTATTTGTTTGACGTCACACCCAGGAGGATGTGCTCGAAATGTAAGAAATCAAATCAACTATATCAAAGCAAAAGGGACCATTGCTGGACCAAAAAAAGTTCTAGTAATTGGTGCTTCAACAGGTTTTGGATTGGCCTCTCGAATTACAAGTGCTTTTGGTTCAAATGCTGCTACAGTTGGTGTTTTCTTTGAAAAACCAGCGTCAGAAGGTAAAACGGCCTCACCGGGCTGGTATAATTCTGCCGCTTTTGAATCCGAAGCAACTAACGCGGGATTGTATGCAAAAAGTATCAACGGAGATGCCTTTTCTAAAGAAGTAAAACAACAAACCATCGATTTGATAAAAGCAGATTTAGGTCAAGTAGATTTGGTTATCTATAGTTTAGCATCTCCGGTAAGAATGCATCCCGAAACGGGTGTTTTGTATCGCTCTTCGTTGAAACCTATAGGCGCAACTTTTTCAAATAAGACTGTTGATTTTCATACAGGGATTGTCTCTCAGGTTTCTATCGAACCTGCCAATCAAGAAGATATTGACAATACGGTTGTAGTAATGGGTGGTGAAGATTGGTCGATGTGGATAGAGGCGATGAAAAGTGCAAATGTTTTAGCGCCTGGAGCTACAACTATTGCTTATTCCTATATTGGTCCATCGGTTACTGAAGCTGTATATAGAAAAGGTACTATAGGAAGAGCGAAAGACCATTTAGAAGCAACTGCTTTTACCATTTCGGATAGTTTGTCATCAATAGGAGGAAAGGCTTATGTTTCTGTGAATAAGGCATTGGTTACACAGGCGAGCTCTGCGATACCCGTGATTCCATTATATATATCTTTGCTATATAAGATCATGAAAGCGCAAGGAATCCACGAAGGATGTATTGAACAAATACAACGATTATTTAGCGAACGCTTATATACTGGTGCAACAGTGCCAACTGACGATAAAGGTAGAATTAGAATAGACGATTGGGAAATGAGAACGGACGTCCAAGAACAAGTAGCTAAATTGTGGTCAGAAGCGACAACGGAATCTTTACCTAATTTGGGCGATTTGGCAGGATATAAACAAGATTTCCTGAACCTTTTTGGTTTTGGTTTTGAGGGAGTAAATTATTTAGCAGATGAAAATGAACTAGTTGAGATAGAAAGTATAAATTAACTAGAGGATTTTTGAAAAATATTAAAAAATAGCATGCGAGATTTTCTAGTTTTAAACAACTGTTAATAAAAAAGCATTTTGGTAACTCGAGAAGTCATTTTTTCGAGTTATTTTTTTTTACTTTTAACACACTATTAACTGTAAATAAATGTTTTATGAAAAAAATTACGCTCAAAAATTTAATACTAAGCTTTGCTTTAGTTGCATCGACAGCAGTTCTGGCGCAAGCTAATGATGATTTTGCGAATGCAGAACCACTTACCTGTGGCGCAAATTATACAGGTACTACCGCTGCAGCAACATTGGATGAAGATGATGCACCGGATGGTTTTGGTGCTGATATGGATGCACCGAACTTATGGTACTCTTTTACGGGATCTGGTTTTGAAGAATCTGTTACCCTAAATCTGTGTAATTCCTCTTATGATACCTCGGTACTAGTTTATACAGGAACTTCGGGAAATTTAATAATTGTTGCTGCTAACGATGATGATGCTACATGTGGCGCAGGTTTAGTTTTACGTTCACGGGTTAACTTCGTTTCCGATGGAACAACGACTTATTATATTGCAGTTGAGGGTTATAATCCAATAAGTACTGGAGCGTTTACCATGGATGTTTCATGTGCAGGTGTAACGCCGCCAGCAGTAGCCAATCAAACTTGTTTTACTGCACTTCCATTAGAACTCAATAATACTGATTTTGAGTCTGATAATTCATTTGGTGATATAAGCCCAGAAGTGCCAACTTGCGACTTATTTGGTTCAGTTCAAGACGTCTGGTTTTCTTTTGTTGCACCAGCCGAAGGGACCGTCGATTGTACAGTATCGAATGGAACAATGACTTCTGCTAATTTTAATGTTCATTCAGGAATTTGCGGAGCATTAACGGCAGTGTTAGACTCTTGTAATTCTAATTTGGTAGCTGCGACAACAGAGTCTTTAACAGCTTTAACTCCAGGGGAGACATACTATGTTCAAGTATGGAGTAATTTTGCGGAACAAGGAACATTTAACTTGAGATTATCAAATCCTTCATTAGGAACTTCTAACTTTGATTCTTCTGTTTTTGAAGCTTATCCGAATCCTGTTACCGATGTTTTGAATATTTCCTATAGCAAAAATGTTACTGGAGTTGTAATTTATAACATGGTTGGACAGGAAGTTCTTTCGCAAAATTCAAGTTCATCGATTTCTAAAGTAGATATGTCTTCTTTGTCAAACGGTATTTATTTGGTTAGAGCCACTACTGACAATCAAGTGAAAATGCTTAAAGTAATTAAAGAATAATTTTTGTATTTACACTAAAAAAATCCACTTTCGAGTGGATTTTTTTATTAAAAATCAATATATTTAACCACTATTAATACTTAATTAAAAAAAATGAAAAAAATTACCTTTAAAATTTTTCTCGCCCTGCTCTTCTTGGTTGTGGCGACGGGTAAAGCGCAATGCTTAGATGGCACGCAATTCCCATTTGCTACTTGGACACCAGAATGTAACTCGGTCAATCCCAATGTGATTGTTGACAATGCCTATGCAGGAGAATATTCACTAGTTAATGTTGTAGCAGGTGAAACGTATACTTTTGCCAGCTCTGTTGTTACAGATTATATTACGATTAGCACAGACGATGGTGCCACAGCGAGCGCATTTGGTGTGACACCTATAACATGGACTTCGGATGTAACAGGTGTAATTCGCTATTATTTTCATCTTGATGACCTTTGTGGTACTGAGAGTGAGAACAGAATAAGAACCATTGCATGTGGTACGCCGCCATGTATTCAACCAATCGTAACCTTTAGCAAAACTTTTGATTGTGGTAGTTCTACATTTGAAGTTACCGCTGATATTACCGATTTAGGTTCAGCTTCTACAATAACTGTAACTGATGATCAATTAAGCGCACCTCAATCTATTTCTTCGGCAGGTCCAGTAACATTTGGTCCTTATGCTTTTGGAACCGTAGTAGTTTTAACTGCGACAAATGATGATACTCCTATTTGCAATGTTGGAAGTGGAAATCAAGTTATTCTTGCTTGTCCTCCAACAAATGACGAATGTGTAGATGCTATAGTTCTTAATTGTGGCGATGTAGTAACCAATCAAACTACTGAAGGAGCCACTGGAGGTTCTGATATTTCATGTGTGGGATCAATTGGAGATGACATTTGGTATTCTTTTGTTGGTGACGGTCAAATAATCACGGCATCTGCTACCGCTAGTGTTGGAGAGCCGCAAATTGAAGTGTATGAAAGTACAGATGGTACGTGTGCTGGTTTTACTGCTGGAAACTGTATTGCTTCTGATGGTTCATTTAATCTAACCGTAAATGCGGTTTTTGCTTCTGTTGTTGGTCAAACCTATTATATTCATGTTGGTAGTGTTATTAATGGTGATCCGGGCATTCTTTTCGACTTGTCTCTTACTTGCGCAACGCCGGCCACTCCGCCAGCAAATGACGATTGCTCAGGTGCTGAATCTTTAACTGTTAATCCTGATGCAAGTTGTGCAATTTTTACCTCTGGTACAATTGAAGGAGCTACAGCGTCTGCAGTTGATGCAGGTGGTTGTTTTGGAACTGACGATGATGATGTTTGGTATTCTTTTGTTGCGACTGGAACAATTCAAGCAATTAACTTAAATAATATTTTAGGATCAGCTACAGATTTATACCATTCGGTATGGACTGGTGCTGATTGTGCTGCTTTAACACTGGTTCCGGGTTCTTGTTCGACAAATACTGCAAGTGTACCAAATGGTTTAGTAGAAGGACAAACTTATTTTGTTAGAGTTTATACTGGAACTGCAATTCCATTACAAAATACAACTTTTGATATTTGTATCGGAACACCGCCAACACCACCAGCAAATGATGATTGTTCGGCAGCTATCGAGATTACTGTAGGTGGAACCATTGATAGTTTCCCAGTAACAGGAACTACTGTTAGTGCAACTACTACTGCAGGTCTTCCTGTATTATCTTGTGTTCCTACCAACCGTTCCAATGATGTTTGGTATAGTGTAGTAGTACCAGCATCTGGGTCTTTAACGATTGAAACCGCTCCGGCTGCAGGAACATTAATGACAGATTCTGTCCTTACTATCTTTTCAGGTACTTGTGGATCTTTGGTTGAAATAGGTTGTGATGATGATTCATCTACTAATGGTAATTTCTCTTTAGAAGTATTAACTGGTTTAACTCCAGGTGACGTTATTTATATCGGTGTTTGGAGATATGGAACGACATTAGATGGTGAATTCCAAGTGTCAGCTTATGATGCTTCATTATTGAGCAACTCATCATTTGAAAACGAAAACTTCAGATCTTATCCAAACCCAGTGAAAGATGTGTTGAATTTGTCATACAATAAAACTATTTCTAATGTGTCCGTATTTAATTTATTGGGTCAAGAAGTAATGATAAAATCAATTAATGCCAACCAATCGCAAATTGATATGTCAGCGTTAACTGTAGGAACTTATTTAGTAAAAGTAACTGCAGATAATCAAGTGATGACGATTAAGGTAATTAAGGAATAATTTTTAGACTTTGATATTTAAAAAATCCACTTTCGAGTGGATTTTTTTTATTTAAAATCAATAAATTTATACACTATTAACACTTAATTATTAAAAAATGAAAAAAATTACCTCAAAAATCTTTCTCGCCATGCTCTTCTTTGTGGTGACGATAGGTAAAGCGCAATGCTTGACTGGTACTCAATTTCCAACTACAACTTGGACACCAGAATGTAATACTATCAATCCCAATGTGATAGTAACTAATGCGTGGGCGGGAGAATATTCGCTTGTTAATGTAATTTCAGGTGAAACCTACACTTTTGCTAGCTCTGTTCCCACAGACTATATTACAATTAGTACAGATAATGGTGCTACAGCAAGTGCCTTTGGAGTTACACCTTTAACTTGGACTTCCGATGTGACTGGTGTGATTCGTTATTACTTCCACCTTAGTGACCTTTGTGGTACTGAGAATTTGAGTAGAATAAGAACGATTGCTTGCGGAACGCCACCATGTGTTCAACCGCAAGTCACTTTTAGTAAAACTTTCGATTGTGGTAGTTCAACATTTGAAGTTACTGCGGATATTACTGATTTAGGTTCTGCATCGACAATTACAGTCACAGATGATCAATCAAGTTCACCGCAATCTGTTTCTTCAGCAGGTCCAGTTACATTTGGGCCTTATCCTTTTGGTACGGCAGTAGTTCTAACAGCGACAAATGATGATACCCCTATTTGTAATGTTGTTAGCCCTTCACAAGTTGTTTTAGCATGCCCACCGTCTAATGACGAATGTGACGGAGCAATTGCCCTAACAGTAAATCCAGATGCGAGTTGCGCTACCACGACTCCCGGGAGCATTATTGCTGCTACAGCTTCTAGTGTTGATGAAACGGCATGCGGTGGCACAGAGGATGATGACGTGTGGTTTTCTTTTGTTGCAGAAAGTACTGCTCAAAAAATCAGCTTAAATAATGTTGCAGGTTCAACAACAGATTTGTATCACTCTTTATGGACAGGAGACTGTTCTGGTTTGTCGTTAGTAGCAGGTTCATGCTCTGATGCAAATAGCAGCACGCCTACGGGTTTAACGGTTGGACAAGCATACTATGTAAGAGTTTATACTTTTACAGGAACCGTAGGTCAGACAACCACTTTTGATATTTGTATTGGAACACCGCCACCACCGCCAGCAAATGACGATTGCGTGAATGCCGTTTTACTAAACTGCGGCGACGTTCTAACAGCTCAGGTTACTGATTCAGCGCTGGGAGGTACAGCAACATCTTGTGTTGGCACAATTGGAAATGATATTTGGTACTCTTATGTAGGAGATGGTCAAATAATTACACTAACAGCGACAGGAATTATAGAAGAGCCGCAAGTGGAAGTATATGCAAGTACTGATGGTACTTGTGCTGGATTTACCGCAGGTTCATGTATTGCCAGTGGAGGCACAGGGACTGCAATAGTGAGCGTGAATTTTGTTTCAGTTGTTGGCACTTCATATTTTATTCATGTTGGAAATTGGATCAATGGAGACCCAGGGGTTACATTTGACCTGGCTATTTCTTGTGAGGCGCCACCAACACCACCAGCAAATGATGATTGTTCGGGTGCAGAATCTTTAACAATCAATCCTGATACAAGTTGCACTGTTGTTACTCCAGGTACAATTGCAGGCGCAACAACATCGGGCGTAGATGGAGCAGCTTGCGGCGGAACTGAGGATGATGATGTTTGGTACTCTTTTGTTGCAGAGAATACAGCTCAAATAATATCTTTAAATAGTGTTGCGGGATCTACAACAGATTTATATCACTCTCTATGGACTGGAGATTGCGCTACGTTAACTTTAGTTCCGAACTCATGTTCAGACGCTAATAGCAGTACACCTTCTGGATTAGTGATTGGTCAAACTTATTATTTACGTGTTTATTCGTTTGGAGCAGCACCGCTTCAAAATACTACTTTTGATGTGTGTATTGCAACTCCGCCGGCACCACCAGCTAATGACGAATGTATTGGAGCAATAGGTTTGTCAGTGAACCCGGACGATAGTTGCACATCATTTGAATCAGGATCTGTTCAAAGCGCGACTGCTTCTGCTGTTGATGCCAATTCATGCGCTGGAACAGAAGATGATGACGTTTGGTACTCTTTTGTTGCGGCAGATGTTTTGCAAACAATAAAATTAAGCAATATTGCGGGATCGTCTACTGTCTTAGGTTCATCTGTATGGTCTGGTGATTGTGCTGCATTAACTTTAGTAGCTGGTTCATGTTCTGAATCAAATCTACGAACTGTAACTGGTTTAACAGCTGGTGAGACATACTACGTGAGAGTTTTCACAACAACTGCTACAACAGGTCAAAATACAACCTTTGATATTTGTATCGGAACACCACCGCCACCACCAGCAAATGATGATTGTTCGGGAGCTATTGAGATCACGGCAGGTGGAACAATTTCTAGTTTCCCAGTAACAGGGTCTACAGTTAGTGCAACTAATTCTGTAGGTCTTCCTGTATTATCTTGTGTTCCTACAAATCGTTCTAATGATGTTTGGTATAGTGTTACAGTACCAGCTTCTGGAACTTTAACAATCGAAACCGCTCCTGCACCAGGAACAGTGATGACTGATTCTGTACTTACTATCTTTTCTGGTACATGCGG
>JBIKRP010000079.1:0-7571 GCA_044349145.1 Flavobacterium sp. | reverse complement strand
CTGCAATCTTTTTTGTTTTTGTCACCCCGAGCGCAGTCGAGGGGCTTTTGCCAAAACAAAAAAGGATTTTCACTACAATCGGGGCTAGGGCTGTTGATTAATAATTCACTATCAAAACAACAAGTTATAAAACATAAAAACAATAGATTGTATTTTATTTAGATTTTAAAACTAGTATATGATAAAATTGTAGTTTATTTGTCACTTATTAATTATTAAGTTATAATTCTATAGAATATTTCAAAGTTTCCAAACAGATGATTGACGATTAACGATTTGCGATTTTTGATTTTCAACCCATAACCCACAACTTACAACTTACAACGTACAACGTACAACCAACAACCAACAACCCACCATGGATAACATCGACAAAAAACTCCTCACACTTCTCCAAAGCGACAGTAAAAAAACAACGAAAGAATTGTCCTTGAAACTCAATCTATCGGTAACGGCGGTATATGAACGCATTAAGAAGCTCGAGCGCGAAGGCATCATCGACAAATATGTGGTCTTGCTCAATCGGAACAAAATCAACAAAGGATTTGTGGTGTTTTGCCACATCAAACTCTTGCAACATTCCCGTGATTTCCTGACTACTTTCGAAAGTCAAGTCGTGCAACTCGATGAGGTTTTGGAGTGTTTTCACGTCAGTGGTGATTACGATTACATCCTCAAAATCTGCGTGAATAATATGGAAGAATACCGCGAATTTATGGTGACGAAACTAACCACTTTGCAACATATTGGCAGCACGCACAGCACGTTTATGATTGGGGAAGTCAAGAATACGACGGCTTTTCAACTGTAGCTAAGTTGTTAGTGAAATTTACTACAATGAATTTATGTTGTCTCATACCTAAAGGTTTTGAGGATTTCCTCTTACGCCTAAATAAAAGTAAATGAGGTAGAAGATAAAAACAGAAAATAAATTGACGACCAAAATGCCAATAAAACCGCCTCCGTAGATAAGCATTATGGAGCAAAGCATAAAGATTGTATTTGCCATTACCGCTTTGGTTAGGGCTTTTGTTCTGATAGCGTTCAAGCGTTCACTTTCGTTTTTTTCGGCTGAAAATGCCATTAGTCCAAAGCCAACAACAATAAAGACTAAAGTAATTTCATCAATAATATTGGTTTTTGTTAAGACAAAAAATTGGTTTTCTAAATAAATAGAAATGATTGCAAATACAGATGTCGTATAATTGAGATTGAATTTGAGATAGAGTACAGATAATAAAATGCCAACTAAAACAAAGATGGCACCAATGGTTTTGAAATAATAGGGTAAGAGAAAATTCTTCATTGCCGTGAAATTAAATTTTTGAAAGTCAATTGGGCAGTGTTGAAAATACACTACCCAATTGAAAAAGAACCTATTTGCTTTGCATTCAATTAGTTTTCAGCGCTAGTGTAAATTGGGAATGTGGCATTCGTACCATCTTCAAAGTCAACTTTGACGCCGACCATTCCGAATCTATGATTTGCGATATATGTTATTCTATTAATACCGCTAATTCTGCTTGCTTCACTTACAGTTGATTCTACTTGAATGGTTTTAATTAAGTACATACCATAAGGATAATCATCAACACCAGTTTTACTAACCACTGTTCTGACCTTACCAGCTGTGCCGGTAGCAAAAGTATCTCCAACAGACGCGTCATATTTGACTAAGATTCCAGCGAACGGACCAGTATTACATTTAATTCCATCGGTTGTTTGTTGGACTTGCAAGTTGCTAATGGAAACTGAATTGCCATCGATAACCACACCAGGGAAATTGGATATCATATTTTTGACTAATGGATTGGTAACGGTTGCCTGCGCGGTATAACTTGATATTCCGTTTTCAAGTCTACTAACGACCGCAGAGAAGTCGCTCACGCCTGCGATTTCCGAGGAACTTGAAGACACAGTCACACCTGCTAAACCCATCGCCGATTGACTTCCCGTTAGTTCATTGGGACTCGCATCGTCAGACGAATCGCTACAAGAGGTTGCAAAGAATCCTAGAGCAAAAAACACCAGCAATTTTAATACATTTTTCATGATATTTAGATTTAAAGATTACTACTATTAAAGGTACGAAATAGCGAAGTTTTGACCTATAAATAGCCATTATAATTGACTTAAAATCAGCTTAAAATGACCGATAAAAGCACGTTAGTTCTTGTCCAATTTTGCAACGTCTTGGGTCTGATTTTGGAACACTAGCGAGCGAAATTTTGGTTCATCAAATACAAGGCATCTTTTTTAGTTATTTTTATCGGGGAACAATGAACAAAATACTTTAAATTTGTGCATCAATTTTAAAAATCACTTCAATACATAAGATTATATGAGTTCATTTGACGTAGTCATTATAGGTTCAGGGCCAGGCGGGTATGTGTCTGCCATTCGTTGTGCCCAATTGGGTTTCAAAACCGCTATTATCGAGAAATATTCGACTTTAGGAGGCACTTGCTTAAACGTTGGTTGCATCCCATCGAAAGCATTATTGGCCTCTTCTCACCATTACGAAGAATTGCAGCATTTTGCAGATCATGGTATCGAAGTGTCAGGCAACGTCAAAATCAATTTGGAGAAAATGATCGCGCGCAAACAAGCCGTAGTTGATCAAACTTCTGGCGGCGTGAAGTTCCTCATGGATAAAAACAAAATCACGGTTTTCGAAGGATTGGGTTCATTTGTAGACAAAACCCATGTTGCCATTGCCAAGGCCGATGGAACTTCAGAAACCATAGAAGGTAAAAATATCATTATTGCCACAGGATCTAAGCCCTCTAATTTGCCTTTTATCAAACTGGACAAAGAAAGAATCATTACTTCTACAGAAGCTTTGAAATTAAAAGAAGTTCCAAAACACCTCGTTATCATTGGTGGTGGTGTCATCGGCATCGAACTCGGACAAGTTTATTTGCGTTTGGGTGCACAAGTTTCTGTTGTCGAATTTATGGACCGCATTATTCCCGGTATGGACAGTTCACTATCGAAAGAGCTCACCAAAGTATTGAAAAAGCAAGGCATGAAGTTTTACGTTTCTCACAAGGTAAAATCAGTAGAACGAAAAGGAAAGACGATAACCGTGCAAGCGGAAACGCCGAAAGGAGAAGTGATTTCTCTTGAAGGTGACTATGCTTTAGTATCTGTGGGTCGTCGTCCTTACACCGACGGATTAAACGCAGACAAGGCCGGAGTAAAAGTGACAGAAAGAGGTATGGTCGAAGTAAATGATCATTTGCAAACTAGCGTTCAGAATATATATGCGATTGGAGACGTTGTTCGCGGCGCGATGTTGGCGCACAAAGCGGAAGAAGAAGGTGCGATGGTTGCAGAAATTATCGCTGGTCAAAAACCACATATCGATTACAATCTCATTCCAGGTGTCGTTTATACGTGGCCTGAGGTTGCTGCTGTCGGAAAAACAGAGGAGCAACTCAAAGAAGCAGGCGTTGCATTTAAGTCGGGTAGTTTTCCTTTCAAAGCGTTAGGAAGAGCAAGAGCTGGTGGCGATTTGGATGGGTTTGTGAAAATCCTTGCAGATGCAAAAACAGATGAGGTTTTAGGTGTTCATATGATTGGTGCCCGTTGTGCCGATTTGATAGCCGAGGCAGTAACTGCTATGGAATTTAGAGCTTCGGCAGAAGATATTTCAAGAATGAGCCACGCGCATCCAACTTTTGCAGAAGCCATAAAAGAAGCGGCTTTGGCAGCTACAGATAACAGGGCATTGCATGTGTAATGGTCGTAATAAAAAAAGCAAACATTATGAAAAAATTTTTACTTCTAAGTACCTTATTAGTTGCTGGTTTATCGCAAGCACAAACACCATGTGTTAATGGTTTTGCAGGTGTGTATCCTTGCAACAACATCGATTTGATGACCCATTTGGATTTCCCTCAAATCGGAGGTGGCAATAATACAAGAGGAAGCGGCTGTTGGGGTTGGACTGATCCGCTAACCAATAAAGAATACGCGCTTATGGGCTGTTCTACCCACACTGCATTTGTAGATATTACTAATCCAAGTGTCCCCATTTATCTAGGAAAATTGAATGCGCATAATAATTCCTCTAGTATCTGGAGAGAATTAACCGTGTATAACAATCATGCATACATTGTTAGTGAGGCATCTGGGCATGGCTTACAGATTTTTGATTTGACCAGATTAAGAAACGTTACCACACCGCAGACTTTCACCGTTGATGCTCGTTACGATGGTTTTGGAAATTGTCATACAGTTTCTGTAAATCAAGCAACAGGATTTTTATATTGTGATGGTACAGGTACTTTCAATGGCGGACCACATGTTTTGGATCTTCAAAATCCAGTTAGTCCGACTTTTTCTTTCGGTTATGCAGATGAAGAATATACGCATGATGCTCAGATTATAGTGTATGACGGACCTGATCCAGATCACCAGGGAAAGGAATTGTTTATTGGCGCCAACGAGACTAAAGTAGTGATTGTTGATGTGACTGATAAGCAAAACCCGACAACCATTTCAACTTTTTTCTACGGAAATACAGGATACACACATCAAGGTTGGTTAACAACAGACAAAAGATATTGGATTTTAGGTGATGAATTAGATGAATTGAACTTTGGGTTTAACTCAAAATCGATTATTATTGACATGACAAATCTGGATAATCCAGTTTTAAAAGGTGAATATGATGGTCCAACAGAAGCGATAGATCATAACGGCTTCGTGCGTGGAAATGAATTCTTTCTAGCGAACTATACCGCTGGATTGCGCATTCTAAACACATCCAATATCACGGCGACAAATACAATGACGGAAGTTGGTTTTTTTGATACGTATCCGGAAGATAATTCAGCGAATTTCAATGGCGCCTGGAATAATTATCCTTATTTCCCAAGCGGAACAATCATCATTAGTGATATTGATCGTGGATTATTTGTGGTTAGAAAGAATGCAATTCTTGCCAGTGAAACCTTTATAGCGAATGATTATAAAGTATATCCGAATCCTGCTTCGAGTTTCTTTAAAATTAATACTGAAGTTGAAGTCAATAATGTCGTACTTTATGATGTTTTAGGAAAGGCAATCAAAAGCTATAGCAAATCAGAGCGTTACGATGTGTCTGATTTAAACAAAGGGCTGTACTTTGTGAAAGTTAATAATGATTTTACCAAGAAGTTAATGATTAAATAATGAGAAATCTAAGCTATCTAATTGTCTTTTTAGTACTGCTGAGCTGCGAAAAAGACGCTGCAGAGAACACTGCAGTTGATTTGAAGCGCGAGGTTGTTGTATCAAAAACCTATGGGGGTTCATTAGAAGAAAAAATTAATAGCATTGTCAAGACGACAGATGGTGGCATGTTGATTTTGGGATATACGAATAGTACTGATGGAGATATCGTTAAGTCCCATGCTCAAAACGACATATGGTTGACCAAATTGGATTCGAATGGCTTGATGTTATGGAGCAAAACGATTGGCGGTGCTGAAAATGACTATGGAACTTCAATAGCTGCAACAAATGATGGTAATTTTATTATTTCTGGCTACAGTGGGAGTAGCGATGGAGATGTTCCAGGGAATCTTGGATTACACGATTTTTATATTTCTAAAATTACTGGTGAAGGGACTGTCATTTGGAGCAAAAATTACGGCTTTACCAATCACGATCATGCGCACAAAATAATTCAAACGAACGACGGTGGCTATTTTGTGGCAGGTTTTGCGGATTTTTCTGGCATTGAAGGTACTGGAGAAACAGGTAACAATGGCGAAGGACATTCCATGCGATTTGGAGCGCCACAACATGGCGTTGGCGAATATTTAGGAATTAAATTGGATGCCAATGGAAATTTTGTGTGGTATCGTTACTTTGGTGGAACGCTAAACGATCGAATTAACGATGTTGTTGAAGCCAATGATGGTGGATTAATTTTAGTTGGTTCCTCAGAAAGCACCAATTTTGACGTGATGCATAATAAAGGAAGTTATGATTTTTGGGTGATTAAATTAGCTGCAGATGGCAAATTGCACTGGAAAGAAAATTATGGAGGCAGTGGTATTGATCAGGCAACAAGTATTTGTAAAACGGGTAACAATTCCTACTTGATAGCTGGCAGAACCAATAGTACGGACGGCGATGTTGCCAATCCAATTGGTAGTTTCGATGCCTGGGTTATCCATATTAGTGACCATGGACATTTGATTTGGAGCAAGACCTTCGGCGGTTCCGAGTTCGATGTTGCGACTACTATTAAAAAAATAGACAACGGCAATTTTGTTGTGGTTGGTAATACCAGAGGAAATTTGGGAGATAATACCAATAAAGGAGAAAACGACTATTGGCTTTTTGAAATTGACAATAGAGCCAACTCCAAAATGTATTGGCAGAGAACTTTTGGAGGATCAAAAATAGATGTTGCCACCGACTTCTATCAGACTCCCACAAAAGAAATAGTCATCGTAGGCGAATCGCAAAGCAATGACAATGATGTTCAACAAAATAAAGGTAGTAATGACCTTTGGGTGGTGAAAATAAAATAGAGAAAGCCGTTCACTTGAACGGCTTTTTTTATGCGGTAAAAATTCCTTTATAACTATTCCAGTCTTTGTAGATAAAGAAGACATTTCCTAAAAGCAAGAAAAGGGCAATCGGAGTGCCTTAGGGCATCATAAAAATATTTACGAATAGAATATTTATTGAAATTGGCAACAACAAAAGATTGGCGATTTTCATCAATTTTCCGCTAACGTAGGCCAAGCCAACAATTAATTCAATTGATTTTACCAACGGCATCATGTAGCCGGACGCTTTTAGTCCGTCATCAAATACTTTAATATTTCCCGTTTGAACTGGCTCTGGAATCAAGTTAAAAAAATAGCTCAACGATGCAAATAGCAGGAGCAGACCAAGTAATACTCGAAATACAAGTGATATAATTTTCATAGTTTGGTATTTTTAGAGATTAACAATCAAAATTAGGATTTTTTATTTTATAAAATCAAATTCGCAAGTTCCGTTGTTTTTATTGTAATTTTGAGCGTCCTAAAATTGCATTTTTGAGAATACTTGTATCAAAATATATAGCCCATCCACAGCAATTCAAACAACAACTTCTCACTTGGTCACAAACGCATCGAGAAGTCACTTTTTTGGATAGCAACGACCACAACGACTCTTATTCTGAGTACGATTGTGTGCTTGCTGTAGATGCTTTTACGTCACTAAAAACGGATTATTTCAATGCTTTTGAGGATTTAAAACAGTATCAGCAAACTACGCAAGATTGGTTATTCGGATATTTATCCTATGAACTAAAAAATGATGTTGAAGTCTTGTACTCCGCCAATCATGATGGACTAGAATTTCCTGACTTATTCTTTTTTCAACCTAAAAAGCTATTCTTGCTCAAAGGCAATGATCTTGAAATACAATATCTTGTGATGTGTGAGGATGAGTTGGAAGATGATTTCATAAACATTCACCATGTTGCTGTCAGCGCGCCAACGGCAATAGTCGATTCGATAGATATCAAACAACGAATTGAAAAAGAAAAGTATCTGGATAAAGTCAGTACTTTG
>JBIKRP010000078.1:0-7689 GCA_044349145.1 Flavobacterium sp. | reverse complement strand
TCACACCATTAGTAGCGAGTTCATAGGTAGAATTCAAGAATGTCAATTGAGCCCCGTTGACGATATTTCCATCCATCATCCAGAAGTAAATCGGCACGCTAACATCTACAATTCCGTCTAGAACAAAGACAGCAGTAATAGAGAAATTGGCTGTTGGCGTAATGGTGATTTCAGCATCGGTACTTGTTGAAGCTCCGGTCCAATTACTAAATACATAACCTGGTTTGGCAATGGCTTTTAGTTTAAGAGGAATATCACTAAAATAAATCCCGGTCCATGGATACGGATTTCCAGAAATACCAGGAGTTCCGTCTTTAATTTCAATTGTACTTATTTTAACATATCCATGATCGTAATTCGAAACATTCAACGTTGCATTGATGTTTGACGAAATGCCAAATTGGGAGCGGATATGATTTCTTTGGTAAAGTGCTCTTTGATTGGCAAAATCTCCTTGCTCCGCAATGTTACTTTGCCAACGATTCATGTCGACAGGAACTTTCCAACGTCTTATATGTTCGGGCATTTCAGGTTCAATTACTGCCTTCATCGCATCCATGATACCGATGACCCTAGAAGGCAAAAAAGAAGTGTTCATTAAATCCGCAAAACGGTTAACAAATTCATCTTTATAAATAGGGCTTGCTAATAGACTTCTAAGTATGAAAGTTGACCAAGGCGGATTTGGATAACTCGGCCCATTGGTCGCCGTGGCATCTGCCAGTGAATTATGATTGATATCATCGTAGTAGGTAAAAAAAGTATCGTCCATATCATGAAAAGACCAGCGCCATCTACCATCTTGACCATAAGGTGCGGTTGGTTGATAACTCGTCGTTCTCTTCCTCCAAAACTCTATATTCGTCCCAGGCCAGTCACCATTTTGGAGGTAGATATTAGCAATATGGTAATCGCTAAAACTCTCCACATCCATTTGTGTTTTTATGTAGTCATAATTAGGAGTTGTTGCCAAACTATTTGCTGTCATATAGTTGAGCATTGCTTGATAATGAACGTTGTCTCCGTATTCAGCTTGTCCGCTTCCGCTTCCTCTATCAACTAATAGATCTAATTCGCCAGAGGCAATGTTGAATTTTTGCTCAAAATATTTATCGTCATATTTCTCCCGAAGATTTAGAATTCCGTTGTATTCGCCGTTGATAAAAGTAATTGTCGGTTGATAGTTTTCAGTAATACAATTTAATTCACGAACGATATTGTGACACAAAGCGTCTCTAAACATTGTGTTGTCGAAATCACCGCCTGAATTTCTCCAGATTAATGTGGTAAATTGATTATCAGGAATAGCTGAAAAGACTCGAAAATCAAAGTCGCCATCACCTAATTCTTCTCTCGCATTTAAACTATAGGATTTGCTTCTCGTGGCTCTAGAAGTTCCGCCGTGAATTCGAATTCCAATGTCTTGATTTAAAGCTTCAACGCCATTAACTAGGTAATTGATATTTGAAACCCTTTCATTTGCGGTTCCTCTTCGATAATAGTTTCCCGTGCCGCTTCTGTAAAGCGGACTAGAGGTCGGATTTGCAGCTCTCCAATTATCAAAATCAACGCCCGCAACACTGATTCCGTTGTTGTACTCGAACAGTCCGTTTTCATTTGAACTTAAAGACATTACAGGTAGCGTATAGCGACTAGATCCTGTCGGAAAAACAAAATAGTTTCTTGTTTCAACTTTACTATCTAAAGCCCCAGCCTTGACAACTTTGGCGCGAACGACTGTTCCTTTAGAGATAGGAGTTGAAGGAAGATAATTTGGTGTAAAAGCGAAAGTTGTTGAAATCATCGAAATCTTGTTCGCTTCTGGAGATCGGTCTGTAATGGTCACTGGAGTGCTGTACTGAAGTGTTCTAAAACTTTGACTCAAAAACGGACCAAGAGGTTGCGTGTTATTCAATTCTTGATATTGGTTTTTATAGCTATAGGTGGTTCCTCCTAAGTTTGAAAGTTGTGGTTCAGAACCATCCAAAGTGAATAAAATTGTCGCGCCAGGCACGGTTGTCGATAAGGTTAGATCAAATCCAGAACTAAAAAAACCAGAGGCTTGCGAAAAGGTTGGAGGAGAAAGTGTCTCACTAAAGGAAACAGTTCCGTTGGCTGCACCTGGAGTTACCGCATTAAAATAGAAAAATGAACCGGTTCCGTTGGGTGAACGACCGAATGAAATATTTTGTAAAAGGGTAGGCGTGGTAACTGTATTTAGCACGGTGCCGCCAGCATTGGTGATGCTGATTGTTTCCCCAGCGGAACTTAATTTGAAATTGGTATGAAGCGGACTTCCAGCAACACGTCTGTTTTTATCAGAACACCAAATCAATAAATATTGTCCAGCACCGATGGAAACATTAGGGAAAGTCCATTTGAAAGGCAAAAGAGGATCATCGCTCAATCCGAAACCATTAAGGTTTACTGAGGTGGCTTGATTATTTCTAATTTCTATCCAATCTTCATAGTCTCCGTTTTCGTCTTGATTGACAATGGAGTTGCCGGCAAGCACTTCGTTGATGACTAGGTTTTGGGCTTTAGTATTGTTAATGTTACCCATCGTTAGGGCTAACGACAGTAGCAGAATCAGGTTCTTCATAGAAATCTAGGTTTAAGGACGTCAAAATTAAGCCAACATTAACGCAATGTTAATTTTCATCGTTGGAAAACAAGAAAAATCGATGAAAGTAGATTTATGTAAAAAAGGATAAAGATTCACGAAAAAAAGGTAATTGTATTACTATTAATTTTAGCAACACAATTACCTTTAAATTAGGCAATTCGGATGGAATTGTTTTATTCTTTTATAATCTTTTCAGTAACTACTTTACCATCTGATTCTAGTTGAAGTAAATACAATCCACGAGACAAATCAGATAAATTTAATTGAGAATTGTCTATTGATCCCGACTTTATTTGTTTTCCATCAATTGAAAACAGTATAAAGTTTACAGAGTTTGACTGATATAGTCCAACTACATTCAAAATATCTTTAACAGGATTTGGATAGATAGCAAAAAGTTGCTTGCTATTTTCTTCAACAGCCAACGGGAGTTGTGTGCCATGTACGGCGATATTATTAAAAGATATTCGCGCGCCAGTATCTGCGGTCATATTTGTACCGGTAAATCTTAAACGAACTCTAAAATTGGCATTGTTGTTTGCGCCATTGATATTTGAAAAATCAATATTAAATAACTGGTATGCGTTTGTTAAAGGTAAAGTACTAGACGCTAATCCATCAGTTATCCATGTAGGATCTCCTCCATTGAGCGAGTAATCAACTAAGATTCCAGTGGCATTGGTCAATTCGTTTATGGCGGCAAAAGAGAATTTAATATCTTTCTTCGCAAAGGTTGAAAAATTGAAAACCATTGTATTTCCTAAACTGCCATTTTGCAAAGGCTCTTTGATTTGCAATCCTTTCATATCACTGGTAGCAAAAGGCAAATCGTTGTTTGCAAGTGCAATGTAGTTGATATCTGTTGGACTGTTTCTACGTTCCATTGATGCTTTTCTCCAATTCACGAGATCTGCAGGCGTAAAAGGATAACCAACTAAACAAGATTGATATTGTATTACGCCTTCTATTCCGCCTGGCTCATAGGTAGTTGCTAATGTTTCTAAGGGGATATTGTTGGCAATCGCCGAATTCATCATCCAATAATAAATAGGTTGACTGGTTGGAATCGGTTCCGCAACAAATACAGCAGTAACACCAAAACTTGCCGCAGATGTTATTGCAATTGTCGCAGCGGTACTAGATGACGCACCCGTCCAATTGCTAAATACATAACCTGGTTTTGCGATTGCCGTTAAAGTAACAGGAATATTTGAAAAATAAACGCCTGTCCAAGGGTAAGGATTTGCTGAAATTCCAGGAGTTCCTTCTTTAATGTCAATCGTATTTATTTTTATGAAACCATGAGCGTCATTAGAAACGTTTAATGTTGCGTCAATATTAGATATAATTCCAAATTGGGAACGAATATGTTCTCTTTGAAAAGCCGCTCTTTGATTTGCAAAATCGCGTTCAACACCAAGAAAATATTCCCAAACATTCATCGCAGTTGGGATTTTCCATCGAGCAATGTGTTCAGGCATTTCAGGTTCAATTACTGATTTCATGATATCTATCATGCCCACAACTCTTGAAGGTAAGAAAGTTGTATTCATTAAATCAGCAAAACGATTGATGAATTCATTTTTATATATAGGGCTAGCTAAAAGTTTGCGCAAAATGAAAGTTGACCATGCTGGATTTGGATAATCAGGTCCGTTTGGTTCTGTTGCGTCTGCTAAAGAATTGTGCGCAATGTCGTCGTAGTAAAATCCAAATGTATCATCCAAATCATGAAATGCCCAACGCCATCTTCCGTCTTGTCCGTATGGAGCATTAGGTTCATAGTTTGCGGTTCTTTTTCTCCAGTATTCGATATTGGTTCCTGGCCAGTCACCATTTTGAAGGTAGATATTAGAAATATGGTAGTCATTGAAACTATCCGTATCCATCTGCGTTTTGATGTAATTATAATTAGAGAGCGTTGCCATACTATTTGAATTTAGATAAGACAACATCGCTTGATAATGTGCATCGTCACCATATTCAGCTTGACCATTGATAGCAACACCTTGATCCACTAAATAGTCTAATTCGCTAGAAGCTATATTAAAAGTACGCGCAAAATATTTGTCATCGTATTTTTCCCGCAGATTAAGAATTCCGTTGTATTCACCATTTATAAAAGTTATGGTTGGTTGATAAGATTCCGTAATACAATTCAGTGACTTTACTAGGTTATGACACAACGCATCTCTAAACATCGTATTGACAAAATCGCCACCAGAATTTCTCAGTATAAGATTGGTAAAGTTGTTGTCGGTAAGATTTGAGAAAAAGTTATAATTCATATTGTCTTTTCCATATTCAGCGCGGGAATACAGATTGTATGACTTACTTCTCGTAGATCTCGAAATTCCTCCATGAATTCGGATTCCAATATCTTGATTCAAGACTTCGGTTCCGTTCACCAGATAAGTCATATTGGCTGTTCTTTCGTTTTCTCTTCCTCTGCGGTAGTAGTTAGCATTTCCACTTTCGTAAGTTGGATCTACATCTGGATTTGCAGCGCGCCAAGTATCAAAGTCGACACCCGCAACACTAATTCCTGAATTGTAATCGAATAATTTATTCTCGTCAATACTTAGTGACAAGATCGGTAAAGTAAAGCGATTGGTTCCTAGAGGAGAAATATAATAAGTTCTTGTTTCTGTTTTACTGTCCAAAGCACCAGCTTTGACTAATTTCGCACGAACGATAGTTCCTTTAAAAATTGGGTTTGCCGGAATATAGGTCGGATCAAACGAATAAGTCGTTGACATAGAAGCAATCTTATTAGGGAGTGCTGATCGATCTGCAATTGGCAAAGGCGTGCTGTACTGAAAGGTTCTGAAATTATTAGATAAAAACGAACCGATTGGCTGAGCAGTGCTTACGTCTTGGTATTGATTCTTATAACTGTAGGTAGTTCCTCCTAAATTGGACAACTGAGGCTCAGAGCCATCTAAAGTATACAAAATAGTTGCGCCTGGAACAGTAGTAGATAATGTTAGGTTAAACGCTGTTGTCAGTACAGCAGAATCCTGCGAGAAAGTAGGTGGAGACAGTGCTTCAGTATAAGCTACAGTTCCGTTGGCTGCTGCAGGTGTTACGATATTGAAGAACATAAACGAACCAGTTCCGTTAGGAGTTCGTCCGTAAGAGATATTTTGTAGTAAAGGAGGTGTTGTTACAGAATCTAAAGTCAGTCCACCATTGTTGGTTAATAGAATCGTTTCACCACTAGAACTAAGCTTAAAATTTGTATGGAGCGGGCTTCCGACGACAGCGCGATCTTTATCTGAACACCAGATAAGCAAGTATTGACCTGCGCCGATTGAAACGGCAGGGAATGTCCATTTAAAAGGAAGCGTCGGATCGTCACTTAAACCAAATCCATCAAGGTTTACAGAAGAAGCACCATTGTTGCGAATTTCCACCCAATCTTGGTAGGAACCGTCTTCGTCTTGGTTGATAATTGAGTTGGATTCGACAATTTCATTGATAGTAATGCTTTGACTTGAAGCGGTAAGCGTTGTAATAAGTAAAAGCAAAGTGATAAAAAATGGGGTAATTTTTTTCATGACTTTTTTAAAGTATTGATTAATAAGGCCGTGAAATTATGTAATTGTTAATGAATAGTTATATTTTATCGATACAAAGCGGAAATTCTCTTTGAAGTGCAGTATTTATAAAAAAAGGGAGAATTTAATTGAATTTATAAAGTTTTTGAGGACTTACAAGAATACTGAAAGTATCAAAGTAATAGGTTAGTTTTAATCAAAACTACTGCAAACAATTCTATGTAAATTGCATCAAAAGAAGGAAGAACACCCGCACACCTCATGTCTTTTCCTTTTTTTAGAGTTAGAGCGTTTAATTAATTATTTTGTGAAGTTAATGGAATATGCATGCGTCTAAAATAGATGATTTACAAACGTGTAATTGATTAATTCTTATGAATTGAGATATAAAAAACATACATTTGCGGGCTAGAACAAAAAATCCACAGTCATTTTTTTGCGGATTTCAAAAGCTTTCATAGCGTCTAAGGTGAGAAATAAGATAGACAAAAATAAGAAAACTAAAGAAATGTTCTTTCAATCAAAACTTGTAATTAGAAGAACATCATGAATAAAGGATTGATTTTTGTAAATTCTAAGATTGAGTTTTTAAGGTCTTCAATCTACTAAGACAACACCTAATTTTTTGATCACAAGAAAAACCAGGGTTGGTCTGATTAAGCAAATGAATTAAAAGATAAATAATCGCCATCTATCATAAGAATTAATGAAAAGCACAAATAATGAAAAACAGCAGATGAAGAAAAAGATATTATTCATTTTTGGAACCAGACCAGAGGCAATAAAGATGGCCCCTCTAGTAGAGGGTTTTCTAAACGAGGTTGATTTTGAGACAAAAGTTTGCGTAACTGCTCAACATAGAGAAATGTTAGATCAGGTTTTAGATTTCTTTTCCATAAAACCAGATTATGATCTAAATTTAATGGCAAAAGACCAAACACTTTACAGTATTACAAGTCAGATAATAATTAGATTGAAGGAGGTGCTTGAAGATTTTAAACCAGACTACGTCTTTGTGCATGGAGATACAACAACATCGATGGCTGCGTCACTGGCCTCATTTTATAATGGAGCTAAAGTTTGTCACGTTGAAGCAGGATTAAGAACTAACAATAAGTATTCTCCTTTTCCTGAAGAAATAAACAGACAAATTACAGGAGTTCTTGCGGATTATCATTTTGCTCCGACAGAAACATCAAAGCAAAATTTATTGCTAGAAAACATAAAAGAAAATTCTATTCTAGTTACTGGAAATACGGTTATCGATGCATTAAATAGGAGTATAACAATTGTAGCAGAAAATAAGATACCAGAAGTTGAAAATTTCAAAAACAAATATGATCATTTTGAGTCGATAATTTTAGTTACTGGACACAGAAGAGAGAATCACGGGTCAGGCTTTTTAGACATTTGTGAAGCATTGAAACAAATTGCCATCAACAATCCCAATACTACTATTATTTACCCCGTTCATTTAAATCCAAATGTACTAAGACCTGTTTA
>JBIKRP010000077.1:0-7710 GCA_044349145.1 Flavobacterium sp. | reverse complement strand
TCCGGGAACGACATTGAATGCTTCAGATGAGGATTGCGACGATTTAGATCCAGCGAATTACAGAAGTGCAACATTATATACTGATGTTGATGGCGATACGTATACGGTTGGAACAGGAAGTACAGTTTGCTATGGGGCTACTTTGCCACCAGGACTTGTTTTTACTCAAAATGATTCTGATTGCGATGATAACAACCCAAGCACATTTAGAACAGATTATTTAGATCTTGATTCTGATGGTGACGGATGGAGCGGAGGCGTTTCAACCACTCTTGTTTGCTACGGAGCAACTGCACCAACAGGATATGTTTTGGTTTCTTTAGGAGCAGATTGTGATGATACCGATGCAGATCTTAGGGATAATTGTACTACCGGAACCGTCATCGACTTGAAATTGTTTATTCAAGGTTACTATTTAGGCGGAGGTACAATGAATTCCGTTAAATTCAATCAAGACGGTATCTCGCCTGCTGATGAAGTTGAAGACCTTTTTGTTGCTGTTCTTGAAGCTAATTTTGCTTACGAAGCTTATCAAACTATCCAAGTTCCTGTGCATACAGATGGTACCTTACAAGTAACGGTCGACGTTCCGCCAGGGTTATACTATATTAGTGTAAGAGGTGCAAATATGCTTGAAACCTGGTCGGCAACTCCAGTGAGTATTGGAACAATTCCTGTTAGCTACGACTTTACAACTGCTGCTTCACAAGCCTACGGGGATAACATGAGAGAGATGGAGCCAGGCGTGTTTGCTTTCTATAGTGGAGATATAAATCAAGATTTCACGATTGATTCTAGTGATTCAGATGTATTATTGGAAGATGTTTCGAATTCTAATTTCGGAGTATTAGCAACAGATTTAAACGGAGATGGATCTGTAGATCCTTCAGATACGGATATTTTCTTCCCTAACTTAGAGAACTCAGTATTTGCAAGTTTCCCTGAATAGCAGGCAATAAATTATTTATCTAAATAAAAAGCCTCTTCAAACGAAGAGGCTTTTTTTATTTATCCCAATCTCAATCTCACGAATACATGTTTTATTCCTTTTTTGTCGGAATCTCGTTCATCAATTTCGAGGATATCAGTAAGTGACTTGAGCATCGGTGTTAGTTTGGTGAAACCGTAATTTCGGGGATCGAATTCTGGTTTTTTCTTAACGATGAGGTTTCCAACATCACCTAAGAATGCCCAGCCATCGTCGTCACCAATAGCGTCAATAGTTGCTTCGATGAGTTCGATAGTCTGCAAATCAATTTTGTTTAGGGCTTTTTCTACCGGTTTTTCAATTGGTTTTTTATTGTCGTTTGGTGTGTTTGGCACACTCGGTTTAGGAAGTTTTTTGGGTTTGGCACCTTCTAATACTTCGATATAAATAAATCGATCGCAGGCGACGATAAACGAATTTGGGGTTTTCTTTTCTCCCAATCCGATGACTTTCATGCCTGATTCTCGTAAACGAATCGCCAGTCTTGTAAAATCGCTGTCGCTAGATACGATGCAGAATCCGTCTACCTTGTCAGAGTATAACAAATCCATCGCGTCGATAATCATCGCCGAGTCGGAAGAGTTTTTACCAACAGTATAACTGTATTGCTGAATTGGCGTGATGGCGTGTTCTAAGAGTACACTTTTCCAACCGCCCGCATTGGGTTTGGTCCAGTCGGCATAAATTCTTTTGGTCGTGGGTGTGCCAAATTTGGCTATTTCTTCCATCATTCCTTTGACATTGCTATATGGAACATTGTCTGCGTCGATCAAGACGGCTATTTTGAGTTCTTTGGTGTTTTGTGACATTTTTTTGAGTTGTAAGTTGTAAGTTGTTGGTTGTCGGTTTTGAGTTTACGAGTTCCCTCGACTGCGCTCGGGATGACAATTGTTGAATTCAAAGATACGGAGTTTATTCTTAACGGTGATTTTTAGCCCCGATAGCAGCGGCATCCTTTTTTGAGGGACGAAAAAAAGATAGAGCGAATAGCGGGAAGTAGCTCCTAAAAATAAATAGAATAATAGCGGTAATATCAGTCGGAAATATTTAATTTTGCGCCATCTAAAAAAACCGATTTTATATTGAATATTATGGTGAAAGATTTATTTGAAAGAATCCAAAATAATAAAGGTCCATTAGGGAAATGGGCGTCACAAGCCGAAGGTTATTACGTGTTTCCAAAGCTGGAAGGTGAATTGGGTCCGAGAATGCAGTTTAAAGGAAAGAACATTTTGAACTGGAGTTTGAACGATTATTTGGGATTGGCAAATCACCCAGAAGTGAGAAAAGCTGATACCGATGCGGCGATTCAATACGGAGCGGCGTATCCTATGGGTGCTCGTATGATGAGTGGTCACACCGATGCGCATGAGCAATTAGAAAAAGAGTTGGCAGCTTTTGTCATGAAAGAATCGGCGTATTTATTGAACTTTGGGTATCAAGGAATTATGTCGACCATTGATGCTTTGGTGACTAAACATGATATTATTGTTTACGATGTGGATGCACACGCGTGTATTATAGATGGTGTTCGTCTGCATATGGGTAAACGTTTTACCTACAAGCACAACGATCTCGAAAGCATGGAGAAAAACCTGCAACGTGCGACCAAAATGGCAACGGAAACTGGTGGTGGTATTTTGTTTATAACCGAAGGTGTTTTCGGAATGCGAGGTCAGCAAGGCAAGTTGAAAGAGATTGTGGAGATGAAAAAGAAATACAATTTCCGCTTGTTAGTCGATGATGCTCACGGTTTTGGAACTTTAGGAAAAACAGGCGCAGGCGCAGGTGAGGAGCAAGGTTGTCAGGATGGAATTGATGTCTATTTTTCGACCTTTGCCAAATCGATGGCAAGTATCGGAGCCTTCATCGCAGCGGATAAAGATGTTATTGACTATTTGAAATATAATTTACGGTCACAGATGTTTGCCAAAGCATTGCCGATGATTCAAACGCTTGGTGCTTTAAAACGCTTGGAATTGTTACGCAATCACCCAGAATTGAAAGACAAATTGTGGGAGAATGTTAATGCGTTACAAAACGGTTTGAAATCGCATGGATTTAATATTGGTGATACTAATACCTGTGTGACTCCAGTTTACTTAGAAGGAAGCATTCCAGAAGCGATGGTGATGGTGAATGACTTGAGAGAGAATTATGGTATTTTCCTTTCGATTGTTGTGTATCCTGTGATTCCAAAAGGAATTATCTTATTGCGTATGATTCCTACTTCCTCGCACACTTTAGGAGATATTGAAGAAACGTTGACTGCTTTTAATGCGATTCGTGAGAAATTGGAGAATGGTACTTATAAAGCAATTGCTGAGAAAACTACTGTTGATGTTAGTTAATTGACCATTAAAAATAAATTGAAAACCGCTTCAGAGATGAGGTGGTTTTTTTAATATTGATCTTATGAATAAAATTCTTTTTTTTGGATTACTCCTTTTAGTTTCTTGCAAAAAGGAAATGAGTGCGGATGATTTTAAAATTGAAAAACCGGTAAATCCGTTTTCTGAAATGTGTTATGAAGGAGTTCAAGGGAAAGATACGGTTTCGATGACCTTGATTATCAAAGGAGATAAACTTCAATACGGTAATTTATCCTACAATTATTTTGAAAAAGATGATAACGAAGGTACGTTGGTTGGCGCTTTCCGCGGCGACACGCTGAAAGCAAAATACAGTTTCCAGTCAGAAGGAACGATGTCTGTTCGTGAAGTTATCTTTTTGAAGCAAGGGAAAAACTATGTAGAAGGAAATGGCCCAGTTCAAGAAGATCAAGACGGCAAAGTTGTATTTAAAGACTACAAAGAAATACAATTTGATTCTTCTTTTCCACTATTAGAAGTGCCCTGCAAGAAAGAATTATAGCTCTTTTCTATACGTTCTTCTTCTTCTCGTCACTTTCGAATCGAAGTTTTTCCAAAGGTTATGGATGGCGTGGTTTTCTTCCAATTCGGGAGTTCTGATGCAACGAAGGATTCCTTTTTCCGTAAAAGTTCGGTAATATTCATCAAAAATTATAGCAGTCACGCCTTTGCTTTGGTATTCTGGTAGAATCCCAATTAAGTAAAAAGCAACTTCTTTGCTGTGATTTCTTGCTTTAAGCATATGATACCAGCCGAATGGGAATAATTTTCCTTTGGCTTTTTGAAGGGCTTCGGAGAACGACGGCATGACGATGCTAAAGGCGACCATGTTGTCATCTTTATCCATTACAAATTTGATGTATTCGGGATTGATGAATGGAATATATTTCTTTTTGAAGTATTCTTTTTGAATGTCTGTTATGGCAACGAATGAAGTAAGATTGGCATAGCTCGCATTGAAGAGATCAAACATCTTGTCTACATATGGCATAATATCTTTCGTCTTTGTAAATCGAACCGCTGTAAGTTGGTATCTTTTTTTAACCAATTCCTGCGCTTTTACAAATGCTTCAGGCTTAACGTTGGCAAAGGAAAAACTACTTTCGATATATTCCTTTTCTTTTACATATCCCAACTGTTCTAAATGTTTAGCATAATAGGGATAATTATACCAAGTGATCATTGAACCAATAAAATCAAAGCCCTCGGTTAAAACGCCTACTTTGTCTAAATTGGAAAAACCAATGGGGCCTTCAACATACTCAAGATTGTTTTTCTTGCCGATTTCGTAGACTTTTTCCAACAGTGCTTTGGTAACTTCAATATCGTCAATCACGTCCCACCAACCAAAACGAACTTTCTTTTTTTGTTGATTATTGACTTCATTCCAGTTGATAATTACGGCAATGCGCCCAGCGATTTTTTCATCTTTGTACGCCAGAAATAAATGCGCTTCCGCCGATTCAAAGGCAGGATTTTTTGTCGCATCGAAGCTTTCCATTTCTTCTTTGATCAATGGCGGCACCCAATAGGGATGGTCTTTATAAATTGAAAAAGGGAAAGTTACAAATGTCTTTACCAGCGCAGGTGTTGTTGCCTCTTGAACAATAATCATCTTATTTGGGTTTTTCGTCTTCAATAGCGTCAAGGCGTTTTTTTGATTTTTCTTTTTTCTTGTCCTTCAACTTATCGCTTTTCTTATCCAATTTACTGCGCTTGTCTTCTTTTGGAATGCGTAGGAAGATATCTTCATAATTGGCATCAAAACGCCATGAAGCTCCAATGCCACCGAAAATTATACTCGGATCACCTTTAAAGTTACGACCAACAGAAGCGTCTATTTGGAGATTTTGTTTTAATAAATAAGCTGCTCCAACTCGAAGAAAATTGTCTCGGTAGTAATTATCATTTAATCCTTGTATTTCGAAAAATCCTGAAACCCGTGAATTGAATCCACGTGTCATCGTCAAGACGTAATCAAAAGACATGGTTTGTGACGGGAACTTGTCGACAATAATATTCGTAAGAAAAGTATATCTCCCAAATTGGTTTTGGGTGAGAATCATCCCTTTTAAGCTAAAACTATTATCTTTTGGGATGTCGCGTCGGAATTTATCTCTTGCCAAATTGAAATTGATACCACCATAGAGTGCCACGGCAGGAATAAATTGTCTCCAATTAAATTGGTGATTTGCTTTCCAACTATAGAGATTTGGTTTTTTTTCATAATCTCTATCCGGATCATATACAAGATATTTTGCCCCGAGGGTGACTTTTTTCAAGCCACTTTCTTTAATATCGGAAAAAGAAGTAGATCTTGTTTCGTTAAGATAATCGAGATTTGCTAAAACCTCCAATTGCTCGAATAAAACGCCATATCGCAAGGTCAGATCACTGCTCCAAATTTTCCCCTCATAATCAGCATTTTCATCTGTTTCCTTGTTATAGTTAACGCCCATTTCAGCTTGAATAATTGTTTTTCCGACAGAGAATGCAGCCATCGATTTTCCAGGTCGGTTCGAGTTGATGACATCGGTAAACTGAGCAAAATTGGAATAGATTGAAAATACTAAAAGTAGAAAAGTTAACAGCTTTTTATTGAACATAAGAATGGTATTTTGGGTCTAAAATCCTATTTTTCAAATGTACTATAATTTATTATTTATTTAAGAATACAATTTTATTTTTGAAAGGATGATTTATTAGCTTTGTCCAAATTTATTTGACTATGGAAATGGCTTCTTTTAGTGGAATTCTAAAAACAATATTTTACATTTTGGCATTTTATTATATTTTCAAATTTCTTGCTCGATTGTTTTTGCCCATCATGGTAAAGAAAGTGGTGGAGAAAGCAGGTGAAAATTTTCAACGCCAGTATCAATCCAATTACAATTCGAATACAAATCAGTCGCAAGACGAGTTTGTTACTTCTACCTCAAAATCTAACAAGCCGCGGGAAACTAAGAAAGTTGGCGAGTATATTGATTATGAGGAATTAGATTAAATTGAATTTCCTTTTCAGCCTTTCGTTTACAGTTTTTAACTATTTTTGGCTGATATAATGTAAACGAATTAGCGCAATGGCGCACTTCTTATTATGAATCTATTCAATAAATTTTATATCCACGCTGCAATTGTCGTTGGATTCGTGCTGGTTTCTTGTCTTTATTTTTACCCAGTCCTTCAAGGGAAAAAGATTTTTCAATCCGATATTGTTCAGTATACTGGCATGGCCAAAGAACAAAATGATTTTCGAGCGTCGAATAATGCAGAACCTTATTGGACTAATTCGGCGTTTGGCGGAATGCCAACTTACCAGCTTGGGGCTAATTATCCGCATGAATATATTAGTACATTAGATCATGTGTTGCGATTCTTACCGCGGCCGGCAGATTATTTATTTCTTTATTTCGTCGGATTCTATGTTTTACTTCTTGTGCTGAAGATAGATCCGTTACAAGCATTTTTTGGTGCATTAGCATTCGGATTTTCTACTTATTTGATTATTATTCTCGGTGTTGGACATAATGCAAAAGCCCACGCGATTGCATACATGCCAATGGTTGTAGCTGGTGTATTGCTCGTGTATAGGAAGCGTTTCGTCCTCGGCGGTATTGTTACCATGTTGGCAGCAGCACTAGAGATCAATGCGAATCACTTTCAGATGACGTATTATTTGTTGTTGTTACTTCTCGTGGTTTCGTGTTTTTATTTCTTTCAATTTATAAAGGAAAAAGCCTATTTGACCATGGCTAAAGTTCTTGCAGTGTTTATGATTGCGGGAATATTTGCGATTGGTTCCAATGCGACTAATTTATTAGCCACGTCGGAGTATGCTAAATATAGCACACGTGACAAAAGTGAATTGACTTTTAATGCCGATGGAACTAAAAATGTGACCAAGAACGCCATGTCAAATGACTACATTACAGAATATAGCTATGGAATTCTGGAAAGTCTAAATCTATTTGCGCCTCGAATTTTTGGAGGTTCCAATAGTGAGAATGTTGGAACTGATGGAGCAATGTATGAGTTTATCTTAAGTCAAAATGTTCCAGAAGCGCAGGCCAAAGATTTTGTCTCCGCCATGCCAACATATTGGGGAGATCAACCAATTGTTGCGGCACCAGCCTACATTGGATCAGTGGTTTTCTTTCTATGCATCATAGCACTATTTGTTGTAAAAAGACGAATTAAATATGCCTTCTTGATTGCAGCAATACTTTCGTTATTGTTATCATGGGGAAAAAATTTCCCGGCTTTGACGGATTTCTGTATCGATTATGTTCCGATGTATAATAAGTTTAGAGCGGTTTCTTCCATTCAAGTAATTTTAGAATTGTGCGCTCC
>JBIKRP010000076.1:0-7744 GCA_044349145.1 Flavobacterium sp. | reverse complement strand
GAAGTGCTTCAAAGAAAATTGATTTGATGATAAAGCAATTTGAAGAAAATTACGCAGTACGTGATAAGCAAGATGTTTTGGCGATGTGTGCCTTACAATTTGCTTCTCAATTGGAACAAAAACAAATCAGCAATTCTATTGATGGTAAAGAAACCATCGAGCGAATAAAAAAAATAAATAATTTATTGATTAGTTATCTCGATACCCGAGGCGCAGCCGAATTGGCCGAAGGCAATTAATACGTTCTTAAACATAGACTAAAATACTGCCTACATTAGTTATATTTTGGTAAACTCAACACTAACAAATTAGAATGAGCAAATCATCACTACTAAAGCATGCCACGCTTATGCGAGGAAACTTGAACAGTGAGTTAGCTCAAAACTTGTCTTATCGAGTTTATTCATTTCACCTAATGTAGGTTTTTTTTATATAATTAATTTAATAAACATGGACATTGTAACAATACTAATTTCCGGCATTGTCGGAATTGCAGGAGGCTTCGGAATCTCAAAATTAATAGAGAGGTCAAACGTCTCTAACTTGATTAAGAGTGCGAAAAAAGAGGCGGCTTCTATTTTAAAGGATGCAAACCTCGAAGCAGAAAACATCAAGAAAGACAAGATGCTTCAAGCCAAAGAAAAATTTATCGAACTGAAAGCGGAGCACGAACAAGTGATTCTTTCGAGAGACAAGAAAATGGCAGAAGTAGAAAAAAGAGTGCGTGATAAAGAATCTCTTGTTTCAAATGAATTGGCAAAAGCAAAGAAAATCAATGATGATTTTGAGGCAAAAACAAGCGAGTATCAATCAAAAATTGACATTCTTGAAAAGAAACAGCAAGAGGTGGATAGAATGCATAAAAGCCAGCTGAATCAATTGGAAGTCATTTCAGGATTGTCGACAGAAGACGCAAGAGAGCAACTGATGGAAGGTCTCAAAGGAGAAGCCAAAACAAAAGCGATGGCTCATATTCAAGAAACAATTGAAGAAGCCAAATTGACTGCGCAGCAAGAAGCTAAAAAGATTATTATCAATACCATTCAACGCGTCGGAACCGAAGAAGCGGTAGAAAACTGCGTGTCTGTATTCAACATCGAATCAGATGACGTGAAAGGACGAATTATCGGTCGAGAAGGAAGAAATATCCGTGCTTTAGAGGCTGCGACTGGAGTTGAAATTATTGTAGATGATACGCCAGAAGCCATCATTCTTTCTTGTTTTGATCCAGTTCGTAGAGAAATTGCTCGTTTATCGTTACATAAATTAGTAACAGACGGTCGTATCCATCCCGCTCGTATTGAAGAGGTGGTGGCAAAAACTGCCAAACAAATTGATGATGAAATCATTGAGGTAGGAAAACGTACGGTAATCGATTTAGGAATTCATGCTTTACATCCTGAATTGATTAAGGTGGTAGGCCGAATGAAATATCGTTCTTCTTACGGTCAAAATTTATTGCAACACTCTCGTGAAGTATCAAAACTTTGCGGAATCATGGCAGCAGAATTAGGATTGAACGTTAAATTGGCGAAAAGGGCTGGTTTGCTGCACGATATTGGTAAAGTTCCTGATACAGAAAGCGATTTGCCTCACGCCTTATTAGGAATGCAATGGGCTGAGAAATACGGTGAAAAAGAAGAAGTTTGTAATGCGATTGGAGCCCACCATGATGAGATTGAAATGAAATCGTTGTTATCACCAATCGTTCAAGTATGTGATGCCATCTCGGGTGCTAGACCGGGCGCAAGAAGACAGGTCTTGGATTCTTATATCCAACGATTAAAAGATTTGGAAGAAGTGGCCTTCGGATTTAGCGGGGTTAAGAACGCTTATGCAATCCAAGCTGGTAGAGAATTACGTGTTATCGTAGAAAGCGAAAAAGTTTCTGATGACAATGCTGCGCAACTGTCTTTCGAGATTTCTCAGAAAATTCAAACAGAAATGACTTATCCAGGACAAGTAAAAGTCACTGTGATTAGAGAAACTAGAGCGGTGAATATCGCTAAATAAGTTACTTTTTGATACAAAAAAAAGCCCTCATTTTGAGGGCTTTTTTTATTAGAATATTTTCTTTAGGTCATCTAAGGTCATGGGCTTAAAGAAGTAATCTTTAACTTGATCTTGGTATTCCTTGGCGCGATTGATGTCGGAAATGCTGTCAGAGGAACTCACTAAATAGATGATGGTCTTTCCGCCCTCTGTGGGCTTCCTTGTTTTTCTAAATTCATCCAAAAATTGCCATCCATCCATAATCGGCATATTGATGTCTAATAGAATTAAATCAGGCATCGTAACGCCATTGCTAATTTTATCTTTGATTTCTTCTATTGCTTCTAATCCATTCAAATAAAAAGAGGGATTGATATCAATATTATTGTTCGAAAATAACTTCTTAATGATAAAGTGAAAAACCTTATCGTCATCTATTACAAATACATCTTTAAACTTGCTCATAGAAATATATTTTAAAAGTTGTACCTACTCCTACTTGACTTGTTACATCTACCTTCCCACCCATGGCTTCAATTTGATTCTTGGTAATAAATAATCCAATTCCTCTTGAATCTTTATGCTTGTGAAAGGTCTTATACATTCCAAACATCTTATTACCGTGCTTTTCTAAATTGATTCCTAAACCATTATCCGAAATCTCCAGTACTTTGTGCTTACTATTTGATTTAAAAGAATAACTAATTACTGGAACCCGATCTGGATGAGAATATCTGATGGCATTTGATGTAAAGTTAAGAAGAATACTTTCTAAATAAGCCGGATTAAATATAATTGTTTGGTTCTTACACACTTTATTTTTAATAACAACTTTATTTTTCTTAATCTCCTCACCTAAAATGTTGAGGGTTTTACCCAAATATAAATTCAAATTTAAATTCTCTTTCTTTTGAACCAACTCGGATTGAATTTCTACTAGCTCTTTCAAATGAACAATAGTTTGCGACAAAGCTTTTGATGAAGTTCTTAAATGATTGTAACTTTCTTTGATAAAATCTTCGTCAGATTCCTCGGCAATAATGTTTAGTAACATTTCAATATTCCCTGAATGTGACCTCAAATTATGGGAAACGATATGGGCGAAATTCAACAATCTGCTGTTTTGTTCAGAGACAATCTCTAGTGTTTGAAGTAAGTTTTGCTCCTTTTCTTTCTGAGCAGAGATGTCCGTGTGGGTGCCAATGATACGCACAGGTTTCTTATTCATATCTCTCTCGATAATCTTACCTCTACTAAGGATCCACTTATACTCGCCAGATACAGTCATAACACGCTGCGCATTTTCATAATAAGGCGTCTTATTATCGATATGCAATTGAATATCCTCCAGGTACTTGTTTTTGTCCAATGGATGCACCCGATCGTCCCAAAGATCAATAGATTCTATAGTATCTTTAGCGTCAAACCCCAGCATTTTCATCGATTGGGAGGAATAAAAAACTTTATTGGTGGCAACATCTAAATCCCAAATACCTTCCGAGGACGCTTCTAAAGCAAATAAAAACCGTTGCTCAGAAAGTTGCAACTGAAGTTCTTGCTTCTTGAATGAACTGATATCCGTAATCTTTCCAAAAAAGTGTACCGTCCCAACCTCATCCTGCTCTACCATGGCGAATCCTTTATACCACTTTAAACCTCGTTGAGGCAGTAGTGCTCGAAATTCATGATTCCATTCCGTTAGTTCATTTTTCGACTGTTGTACAGATACTAAAAATGAATCAAAATCATCTGAAAAAATCCTGCTCTTCAACATAGTAAAAGCATCGCGGCTCTTTTCTTCTGGACTAAGATCAAAGTGCGTTAAAACAGACTTACTTAAAAATGGAAAAGTAAGATGTCCATCTTTGGTGATTGAGAATTGAAATATCAAATCTGGTGACTGAAATAAGAGCTTCTTATAAAAGCTATTCCTTTCTTCTAATACTTTTAAATCAGAGTAATTGTAGGTTTCCATAGTATAGTACAAATTAGTTGGGGCAAAATTTGAATTATATAACTTGCCAATTTTTTAATTAGCGGGTCAAACATAATAATAAAAATCCGACAAAAAACATATTAATCAGACAAAATACACTTTTTGATTGTATTTTAACATAATTTGTAAGTTAATACATATAAAAATATCAAGATTTCCTCGGATGAAATTTATTCAATATTTGCGTCAAATGAGAACGATCTAAATGCACATAAATTTCAGTGGTCGTAATCGACTCGTGCCCTAATAATAATTGTATGGATCTTAAGTCCGCGCCATTCTCCAATAAATGAGTGGCATAGGAATGGCGAAAAGTATGTGGACTAATTTTTTTATTCAAATTGATTTTTACAGTCAAATCTTTGATGATCGTAAAAATCATGGCGCGGGTGAGTTGACGCCCTCTTCTATTGAGGAACAAAGTGTCCTCATGTCCTTTTTGAATTGCTAGATGATTTCGAATGGTACTTTTATACATTTCAATATAACGTTGCGTATGCATACTTATGGGCACAAACCGTTGCTTGTTTCCTTTTCCAGTAATTTTTAAGAAACCTTCCTCAAAAAAAAGATCGGATATCTTCAAACCAACTAATTCCGAAACCCGCAAGCCGCAACTGTACAAAGTCTCTAAAATAGTGCGATTACGCTCGCCTTCTGCAGTCGACAAATCAATCGCCGCAATCAAATCATCAATTTCCTTGGTGGACAATGTATCAGGCAACTTTCTGCCAATCCGTGGACTTTCTATTAATTCTAATGGATTGTCTTTCCGATAATCTTCAAATATCAGATAAGAGAAAAAGCTTTTCAAGCCCGAAATGATTCTTGCTTGTGAACGCGCATTGACCTGTTTAGCGACATCATACACAAAGGCTTGCAGCAATTCCTCATTAATATCAATTGGCGATACGGTAATACTATTCTGATCAAGATACCCGCATAGTCGCTGTATATCGAAAGCATAATTGTCAATCGTATTCTTTGATAGTCCACGCTCAATTCTGAGGTATGATTGATAACTCTTTATGTGTACTTGCCATTTCATGTAACAAAGTAACGTTAAAAAAAGACATAAAAAAAACCTCCCGAAGGAGGTTACTTAATTGAAATCAGGCTACTAGAAAATTGTAAAACCAACAGAAACGGTAATATTATTTAGAGTATTACCTTCATATAACTGTTCAGAACCCATGTAATATCTTGCGCTTAATTTTACACTATTTGCATCTAAAGAAATATCTATTAGTTGACCACTATCCTGAATAGACAAACCATCTAAGCAAAATTGATGCCCTACACCAATCCCAAAACTCTCTGTAATCCTATATTTTGCGATAAGCGGAACTTCTATAAAACTGCTTGAAAAGGTCGACGTTGTCGCCTTTATCTCTCCTGTTACTGGATTCTCCGTAAAACCACCATCTTTTGCCTCGTATGAAATGCTCGTAAACCCAATTTCTCCTTGCAGCGCCCAATGAGAGTTAAGATTCATTGTTTCATAATATCCTACCGAATAACCTATTTTTCCCTTAGAATCATTATCGACATCGTCAGAAAAGGTTGGATTATTTATAGAAAACTTAATCCCACCTTCAATATCTTGAGCGCTTACTCCTAGTGAAACTAGAGTAATAAGCAATAAAAATTTTTTCATATATATGTTTTTATCTAATTAAAATTATTTAAGAATGGCTTCACCCTTCCAATCTCGGCTGCACGGATCGCAATTATCTTGTTGATAGATCTTGTTTACTTTACCAGCATAGCCTGTTACTTTAACATGCACTTTCTTAAAGAAAACATAATTATCAATATCTACCACATAATTAGGATGTACAATGACATCAGAATTTGATTCAATTACAGCTTTGTAAGCTGCAGAAGACTTAGCTCTTGCAACTCCATTAGAAAACGAAATTGTTTTGGTTGAGTAATCTACACCCTCGGCATACTTGGAATCTCCTTTTAATCTAAAGCACAAAAAGTATAATGCACTTGATTCTCCAGATATTTTCTTGTTTACATCAACTGAAATATCGGCATCTAAAGGCCTGATATTTGCTTTTACTGACAAAGGAGTAGATGTTGCGCTTGCTAAAGTTGACTTACAACTTGTTGCAAATAGCGCAAACGATGCAAGCCCCATTAAAATAATTTTCTTCATTTGTTTTTGTTTTTAAATTTTGAAAAACAAACATAATTCAATTATATTTTAAAAAAAGAGTTGAAAAAAATAGTTATTAACATAATTTAACAACGATTTCTATTCATAACCAGTAATATTTTCGATATCGAACTTTAACAAACAATTCAAAAGGAATTAAAATAAGCGAAAGGTATACTGCGCATTTAATCTTAGTATTCTAAAGTTAATTTAAGTATGAAATAAAATTTAGGCAAGTAGAAACAAAAGAGCTAAATTCTGATCAAAAAAAAACCACGCCGAAGCGTGGTTTTTAAAATGCCTTTTCTAATTATAGTTTGTAAAGCAATCCAAAAGAAATAGAACTCATGTTCAACCCTAAGCTTAATCCGTTTTGAGCTTCAGCACCTTCTGTATCTTCTTTTGCACTTGAATAGCCTAAACCACCCCATGTAGTAGTGATTGCAAAATTGTCAGAAACGAAATAATGCAATCCAACTGGAACGTTTAATCCAATTGTGTTTACTTTTAAATCTTCTAAACCGTCCGCAGTTTCTACTTCATCTTTAATAGTTGCAGTACCATAAGATAATGCACCTCCTAAAGAAACAGAAAATCTTTCAGCAGGAGTCCAAAAGTAAGATACGCCTGCACCAAAACCAAAACTAGTAGCTTTAGCATCCTCTTCACCTTCAGCCCCGCTGTTAGCTGTAGCCGAGCCGATAGCTACTGCTCCAGAAAGCATCCAATTGTCAGCTATCATGTAACCAACACCTGGCGCAACTATCAAACCGCTTTCTTTAGCATCTCCTTGACTTAGGCTTTGGTAGTTAAAAGCACCTGTTAAAACTAAATCCCCTTTAGCTAATCCAGCTCCACCTTTGTCTTGAGCGTTAGCAAAACCAAATGCCATAACCGCTACTACTGATAAAATAATTTTTTTCATGTTTAAATTTTGTTTAAAATTAGTGAGACAAATATAGCAACTTTTGTTAATAAAAAAATATTTGCGCATTTTTTTCGTCTTTATTCAAATTAGGTAAGGCATTTTAACAAAAGATCGCACCGCCACCGCACCGCTAATAATCACCTCCTAAATTAGTACTTACTGTGGTTATCACAGTAACAATAAATGCTCCAAAACCCTTTAAAAACGTTAACTAGCAGTAATTTGTAACTAGCAACACTGAGAAAAAAAAATTGATGTATCATCAACCAAACAACTATTTCTGGGTACAATTTCAAAAGCACAAAAACGCAATTACTTTTATTAACTTATTTATTAACAATTTGTTTTTGTAATGTTAATAAGTGTAAAAATTTGTATCTGTTTTTGGTTTATTTGAAATAAATTTCTGATTAAAAACAACTTATGTTTACATTCACTGGATAATTAGACGCAACGAAGGAGAATATCTTTGCCTTACTAACTATAATTGCGGAAAAAATTCAGAATTTCTTTATTTTTACGAAAAAAAATAATGAAAGTAATAATTATCAATGGTCCGAATCTCAATCTTTTGGGTAAAAGAGAACCAGAGGTATACGGAAGCGAAACCTTCGAATCCTACTATCTTCAATTGCAAAAGGAATTTCACAATTTTGAATTA
>JBIKRP010000075.1:0-7749 GCA_044349145.1 Flavobacterium sp. | reverse complement strand
ATTAAAGAGGTTTTAGAAGATATTAGCTTCGCTGAGGAAATAATAGTTGTAGATTCCTACAGTAACGACCAAACCTTAGCAATCGTAGCGAATTTTCCCAAGGCTAGAATTATCCAAAACAAATTTGTTGATTACAGTTCGCAGCGAAATATAGCTATTGATTCGGCTACAAATAAATGGATATTATTCATAGATGCCGATGAGCGATTTACTCCCGAGCTAAAAGAAGAAGTAATAGAAACCATCCAAAAGCCAGATGCGCATAGTGCCTATCTGTTCTACCGAACATTTATGTTTAAAGATCAAAGATTGAGATTTAGCGGATGGCAAACTGATAAGATTTTTAGACTTTTTCAAAAAGGAAAAGCGCACTATATTACCGAGCGATTGGTGCATGAAAAATTGCACGTGATTGGAGAAATCGGCAAGTTAAAGCATAAACTCATTCATTATTCTTATACCGATTATGATTCCTACAGAAGTAAAATGCTAAGTTATGGCAGACTGAAAGCAAAGGAGGAATTTACAAAATCGATTACACCGAATATGTTCTTTTATATCCTACATCCTTTGTATAAATTCTTGTATCAATATATTGTTCGTCTTGGATTTTTGGACGGAAGAAAAGGTATCATCATCTGCTACCTCAATGCAATAAGTGTTTCGGAACGTTATCGAGAACTAAGAAGAATGAAAAACAGAAAAAAGTTACTTCCAAAATCTTAACTTCTTTTTCAAGCTGATTTTCCTGTGAAATTTTCTTTGAAAATCGTTGGTATAGAACCACATCTGTTCAAAAATTTTTTCTTCTTTTTCAATGGTATATAATTTCGCATACTCGGCGCTCATCTGAGCAACCATATCCATCCGAGGAGTCAAATGAGATAGATTTTTCATCCTGCTCTCGAAATCCATTTCAGAGTGAAAATTCATTCTATTTAAGTCCACTAAAAAAAAGTCGTACTTTCCCTCTCCCACTTTCTTAATCAAAGTATTTCCAGGAGAGTGATCTAAAAACTCAATGCCCTTTTCGTGCAACAAAAAGCAGAATTGCATAAATTGACGTAGGATGTTATTGTAATCAGGATAGTTATCGATTTCCACTAATTCTCTAAAGGTCAAATCAACTTTCAAGTGTTCACAGACATAAAAACTTCTTCCCAATCCTAAACTGGTATATTTCTCAGCAAATGCAATGGGTTGTGGTGTGCCAATCCCCAATTCAATTAAACGATTCGCATACTCAAAAGATCTTTCTGCCTTTGATTTTCTCACAAATTTATAAACGATTCTGTTGATTAAATTGGGAACTTTAAATGACTTCACATTTACAATAGTATTCTCGAATTCAAATAGTTTTATCTTGTTTCTCTTCCCGTCACAAAACATCACTCCAGAAATATCAAAATTCAGTAGGAAATCACGTAAAATATCTTTGTATGGTGTATATTGAGGATTTGCTATGAATTTCATTTAAAATAACTTTGGTCGAGCTGCAAAAGTAACCAAATGTCTTTTAGACTTCAAATAAAACCATTAAATTTACGCCTTGACAGTCATTTTATGAAAAAATATCCCACCTGCTCACTTGTAACTCCAACATATAATTGGTCTGAAGCACTGGAGCTATTGCTTTTAAGTGTAATCAATCAGTCTGTTTTGCCGAATGAAGTTATTATAGCTGACGACGGCTCAACACACGAAACTAAAGCGCTAATTGATAAGTTTAAAGTTAATTTCCCTATTCCTCTAGTACATATTTGGCACGAAGACATTAATAATCGAAAGCCTGCAATCATGAATAAAGCTATTGCCAGTTCTCGATTTGATTATATTATTGAAATAGATGGCGACATTATTATGCACAAGGATTTTATCAAAGATCATCTCACTTTTTGTAAAAAAGGCACGTATTTGTTCGGTTCTCGAGTGAATATCACTAAATCAAAATTGCAAGATCTTTTTCTAAATAAAATCATTCATTTTAACCTTTTTAGCGCAGGAATTAAAAAAAGAGCACGAACCATCCGATTGCCTTTTCTAATGAATTGGTCTAAAGTTGTAAGCAAACGATCAAAAAAACTTAGAGGATGCAATATGTCATTTTGGAAAGAGGATTTTATCGCTGTAAATGGGTTTAATGAAAACTTAATTGGCTGGGGAATCGATGATTCGGAACTTATTCAGCGACTTCATAATATTGGAATTCAAGGCAAAAGACTTAAATTTTGCGGTATTGCCTATCACATTTTTCATAAAGAACAATCGAAAAGCCACATCGAAATAAACAATGAAATAGAAAGACAAACGACGGAGGAAAAGATTAAATATATTGAAAAAGGAATAAATCAATACCTATGAGTCACCACGAAAAATATGAGGTTGCGATAATTTTAATCAATTACAATGCTGCGTCTTTTACCCAAGAATGTCTTAAGAGTATACGTAAATTTACAGCAACTGATCTCCGATATCAAATTGTTATTGTTGATAACGGCTCGCAAGAAGATGATTTTTTTTCATTAAAGAAATACATTGACTCGGAGAATAGCGCAACCATACAATTGATTAGAAGCAACATAAACTTAGGTTTTGGCGCGGGTAATATGTTGGGGGTACATTATGCAAATGCAGAATTTTTTGCTTTTGTAAACAACGATTCCATTTTGAAGAATGACTGTATCTCATTGATTATTTCTAAAATGAAATCAAATCCGCATTACGGGATTTGTGGTCCTTTTGCATTCAAAGAAAATGGAGAAACCTTACCAACACTAGATCACTTTGCCTCGCCAGCAAAAGAAATCTTTGGAAGAAAGTTGCTAGAAAAGTGGAATCCAAAAATATATCCCAATCGTAAAATAAAATATACCGAGCCGCAACAAGGTCAGTTCGTTGCTGGAAGTTTTATGGTTGTGCGTGGGGCAGACTTTAATGAAGTCGGTGGATTTGATACAAACCTATTTCTTTACTACGAAGAGACCGATTTGTGTAAACGACTTGCGAAGATAAACAAATCCGCATTCCTCATTCCTGACGCTGAATTCATACATTTTCATGGTATTAGCACACCTAAAACAATAGCAATCAAAATTGAATTGAAAATTTCGTTCCTCTATGTTATAAGAAAACACTACGGATATATCTGGTATTTACTCCTTTTGAATAAACTGCGATTTCAATATTTCGTAAAAAGTATATTTAAACCAAAGTATTGGCATTTGTTTTTTGTTTTATTACTGGGCGCACCGCTCTCCAAATCGCTGAAAACGTGCCAAAAAATAAATATCCTACCGAATTTATGAAAGTACTTTTTTTTTGTCCAAAATACTATGGTATTCACAAGATAATTGAAAATGGAATCAAAGAGAATTTTGACTGTGAACTCACAACTATTATTTTCGAAGATTACCGATACAAAAATGTATTTCAAAAAATTGAAAATTTTATCTCAAAAATAGTTTTCAATAAAAATCTTAAAAAAATATGGGCAAGTAAATACTATGTTAAAGACATAAAAACCACCGACTATTTTGACAAAGTATTTATGATTTGCCCGGATTTCTTGCAAAATGATGAACTTCAATTCGTGAAAGATCACACCAAATGTTCCATCGTATATTATTGGGATAGTTTTGATAACATACCGAGATACGAAAGAACTTTACCGTATTTTGATAAACACTATAGCTTTGAAAAAAAAGATTGTAAGCAATTTGGTTTACAATTGTTAACTAACTTTTTTTACAAAACGTCCATATCCACTGCAAATGAATTCGATGTTTTTTTTATTGGGGCACTAGATGATCGGATGGCTACATTGATAAAAATTTCAGACAAACTTGCGGATAGGAATAGAAAGCTTATTGTACAAACAAAAAATAAAAGAAAGATTGAAAAATATAGGAACAAAGGAATCGAAATCATACAAAATCCAATAACATTTAACGAGGCTGAGATATACTTTGACAAGTCGAAAGTCGTCATTGACATTCAAAAGACAATTCAAAATGGATTAACGTTTAGAGTATTCGAAGCCTTAGGACGAAGAAAAAAGCTAATTACCACAAATAAAGATATCATCAGTTATGATTTTTATGATCCAAATAATATATTTGTTTGGGAGGAAAATTGCGAGAAAATACCAGATTCTTTTTTTGATACGCCGTACGAAGATGTTGATCTTGCGATTTTAAATAAATATTCTTTAAACAACTGGATTAAGACAATTTTAAACTAAAAAAACATGAAACTATCTGTCGCATTGTGCACATTTAACGGCCAAGCGTTCTTAGAGCGGCAATTGAACTCTATTTTGAATCAGACAAGGAAAATTGACGAAATTATAGTTTGCGATGATGGTTCTAGTGACTTAACAGTATCTATTCTAAACCAATACGCGTCGAATTATCCTGATATTTTCAAAATTTTTGTAAATGATCAAAACCTTAATGTTAGCAAAAATTTTGAAAAAGCAATGATGTTGTGCCATGGCGATTTTATTTTTTTAGCTGACCAGGATGACCTATGGAAAAATGACAAAGTAGAAAAAATATTGAAGGTCTTTGAACAAAATCCTACCGCAGAAGGGGTTTTTTCGAATGCAGATCTAATAGACGATAATGACAACTTATTGACCACAGAATTAACACTTTGGGATACTGTTCGTTTTTTGGAAAAGGAATCTCAAAAACCAATTGACTTATTTAAACTATTAGTAATAAAAGGAAATTATGTGACGGGAGCGACGCTCTGCATTAAAAAAGAAGTGCTAGATTTTTGTGTGCCGTTTAAAATTATAGACAAGATATTTTTACATGATGAATGGCTTGCATTTGTGCTGTCTCACAGAAAAACTCTTTTCTATTCGACAGAAAAATTAATTTCTTATCGAATACACTCTAGTCAGCAAATCGGAGTGGGAAGAGTCAAAAATAACCCTGAAAAATTCAAAAAGGAAGTGGCGAGAAGCCTTAATATGCTTTTCGGAATAACAGCTCCAAAACGCTTTAATGATTATAAAGTCTTAGCCAAAAACCATAAATATCAATACGAGAAGTATAATAAACTTTTTGAAGGAGATAAAGAAATGAGGAAATTAACGGCTGAAGCATTATTACCTTTATATTTGGAGGCAGATTCAAAAATGAAAAAAGCAAACATTTTATTATACATGCTGAGAAAATGGAATAATAAAATCAAAAGAAAAAACTAATTGATAACCGATAATTAACACAAAATCAGAATTTAATGCTTAGTAAACTTGTTCAATTCAAAAAGTTAAAAAAACACTTCGGTGCAAATAATGCATTTTTATTGTCATTATCCTTGATTTTTCAAAAGCAAAATCTACGAATACATTCACATAAATTTGATGTTGAATTGCGCAAAAAAACCAAAGACCTTGAAACTTTTGAAGAAATATTCATAACAAATCTTTATGATGTTTCATTACCGTTCGAGCCTAAAACAATTGTAGATGCAGGAGCAAATATTGGTCTGGCCTCCGTGTTTTTCCATTTAAAATATCCTAAAGCTGAAATTGTTGCTGTTGAAATTGAAAAACAAAATATGGAGCAGATCAAAAGAAATACAAAGAGTATTGAAAATTTTGAACTTCTTCAGAAAGGACTTTTTAATCGAAAAACGTTTTTTAAAGTAGAAGACCCATATCATGCAACTAATAGTTTTCAAATCAGAGAAGTTGCCTCTTCTGAACCATTCGATATAGAATCGATTACGTTGGATGAAATAATTAATCTCAAAAATTGGCAAACTATTGATATTCTCAAGATTGATATTGAAGGTGCAGAAAAAGAGCTTTTCGAATCTAATTATGAAAATTGGCTGCCAAAAACAAAAGTTATTTTTATCGAGACACACGATAGAATGAGACCCAAATGCTCCCATACCGTCACAACGACTATTAATAAGTATAATTTTATGTTGTATACAACAACCGAAGGTACTTTAGTCTACTTCAATCAGGATTTAATCAACATTTAGGTGTTGAATAAATCGAAATTACCGACTAATGATCAGAGTATTAAATTTGGTATTTATCAGTCGCTGGGAAGATCAAAGTGTATATCTTTCTGTTAACTAAACTAGTCTTGACCTCTACTTTCGCTAAAAAAACATTTTCTTATTTTTGGACGAAAAAGAGTCCAAAGCAATTACGCGAATGAAATTAAAATACCATCAGGCGCTCCATTCGAATGTTCCTCTATCGAAATAAATCAAGAATGCAATTACTATGGAAACAGAAATTAAAAACGCCTTCGAAGTCATCAAAAACGGCGGCATTATCCTATATCCTACTGATACAGTCTGGGGAATCGGATGTGACGCAATGAATCCCGAAGCCGTTGCGAAAATATATGCTCTGAAACAAAGAGCAGAAAGTCATAGCTTAATTTGCTTGATGAATGGTGAAAAAATGATGTATAACGTCTTTAAGGAAATTCCAGAAGTGGCGTGGCAAATCATCGATTTGTCTGAGAAACCAACGACTTTAATTTTGGACAAACCTAGAAATGTAGCAGCAAATCTAATTGCCCAAGACCAAACTTTAGGCATCCGAATCGTTAAAGAACCATTTTGCTTCAAACTGATGGAGCGAATGAAAAAGCCTTTGGTTTCAACGTCAGCAAACATTTCTGGGCAGCCAACACCCAATTCATTTAAAGAAATTAGTCAAGAAATCATTAATGGTGTTGACTATGTTGTAAATTTGCACCGCGAAAAAATCGGAGGAAAACCATCAACAATCATCAAGTTGACGAATGATTCGCAAGTTAAAGTGATTAGAAAATAACATTATAAGCCACAAATGCACGAATTTATATGCCAAATATTATTTATCAAACCGAAAGTTATAAACTTTTAGGAATCTTATTCGAAGTACATAATAATTTAGGAAATGGATTTCTAGAAATTGTTTATAAAGATGCTATTGAATACGAATTAAAACTATCAAAAATTATTTTTGATAGAGAAAAAGAGTACCTAGTTAATTATAAGCAAACCATTCTCAATCATAAATTTTACGCTGATTTCGTGATTTTTAATAAAATAGTTTTAGAAGTAAAATCATGCAGTTACATATCTGATTCGCACATTGCGCAAGCAATGAATTATTTAAAAATATCTGGCAACAGATTAGCTATTATTGCAAACTTTAATAGAGAATCATTAGAGTATAAAAGAATAATAATTTAATTGAGAATTATTTATTAAAAAATGGAAAATAATTCGTGAATTCGTGGCTATAAAAAAGAACTACTCCAAAGCATTACAACATCCCATTTTTGAAATTGTTTCAAAAGCATCTCGCGAACTTAACATCGAAAGTTATGTCATTGGTGGCTTCGTTCGTGATTTTATCTTACAACGCGATTTCAAAAAAGACATTGATATTGTTGCCATCGGTAGCGGCATTGAATTGGCATTAAAGGTCTCTGAACTCCTTCCCAAAAAACCAAAGGTGCAAGTTTTCAAAAATTACGGTACTGCCATGTTGCGATATGAAGATACAGATATCGAATTTGTAGGCGCAAGGAAAGAAAGTTACCACTTCGAAAGCAGAAATCCAGTAGTAGAAAATGGCACTTTAGAAGACGATCAAAATCGACGAGATTTTACTATAAATGCACTGGCATTGTCTTTAAATTCAAAAACTTACGGCGATTTACTTGATCCTTTTAATGGCTTTTTGGATTTGCAAAACAAAACTATAAAAACACCTCT